>JANPIY010000428.1:0-27828 GCA_031425255.1 Planctomycetota bacterium | reverse complement strand
CTCTACGCGCAACGCCAAGGAGCTCGCCGATTTCCTCACAAGCGACGACCCGTGGTTCCGCCCGGTGGACCTCCAGGTCGGTCCCGATGGCGCGCTGTATGTCGCCGACTTCTACAATCGCATCATCGGCCACTACGAGGTCGACCTCAAACACCCTGGGCGAGACCGCAACCGCGGGCGCATCTGGCGTGTGGTCTACACCGGTGCCGGGGTGACCGGTGGCGTCGTGGCGCCGCCGGCGGTCGCCACGGACCTCGCCAAGCTGGACGCCGTCGCGCTCGTCGATGCGCTCGCGGATAGCAATCCAACGGTCCGCACCCTGGCCGCCGATCAGCTGAGCGATCGCATCGGTGTCCGCGCAGCGGAGGCGCTCGGCGCGATGCTGGCATCGTCGCGTCATGACCAGCAACGCTACCACGGCCTATGGACGCTCTTCCGGCTGGGACGCGCGGACGCGGCGACCCTGGAGCGAGCCCTGCGCGACGACGCGGCGAAGGTACGTGCGGCTGCCGCCGGCATCCTCGCCGAGACCGCCACCTGGACTCCGCCCCTGCGTACCGCGCTGCTCGCAACCCTCACCGACCAGGACGGCCAGGTGCGCCGTGCTGTGGCGGACGCGCTCGGCCTGCACCCGGATGCGAGTCAGGTCGGGCCTCTGCTCGCGGCGTTGCGCGCGGCCGACCAGGCCGACACCCACCTGGTCTACAAGCTCCGCCAGGCGCTGCGTGACCAGGTGCGCGACGACCAGGTGGTCGCGGCACTCCCCACGCTGGAACTGTCGCCTGCCGATGCGGCCACGCTCACCGACCTCGCGACCGCCGCGGCGACGCCCGCGGCCGCCAGGTTGGTGCTCACCCGTCTGACCAGCGCTCGCGACGATGGCGACACCGTGCTGCGCCAAGCGCGCCACGCAGCCCGCAACCTCCCGGTGGAGTCCCTGCCCACCCTCGTCGCTTCCTTACGCGCGCGCAGCGATCTCGACGCCGGCCGCCATGCCGCGCTCTTTGCCGCGATCAAGGACGCTTATCAGCAGCGTGGACTGGCGCTCGATGTAGCCCTGCTGGCGTGGGGTGGTGACGTCGCCACCCGGCAACTCGCCGACGTCGACCCGGCGAAGGCGATGTGGAGCGCCAAGGCCGTACCCGGGGCTGGCGCATCCGCCGATCCCTGGGTCATCCAGGAGCGCGCGAGCAGCGATGGGAAGAAGGCGCCCTTCCTGAGCAGCCTGCCCAAGGGCGAGCAGCGGACCGGCGTCCTACGTTCACGCGCCTTCGCCGCGCCGGCCACGCTCGCGTTCTTCGTCGCCGGCCACTGCGGCCGGCCCGACACCGAGGATGTGGTGCGTAACCACCTCTACCTGCGCGATGCCGGCAGCGGCGAACTGCTCAGGGAAACGGCGCCGCCGCGCGACGACACCGCCAAGCAGGTGACCTGGGATCTCGCCGAGCTGGCCGGACGGCAGGTGGTGATCGAGCTGGTCGACGCCGATGCCGCCATCAGCTACGCGTGGTTCGCGGTCGGACGCTTCGAGCCGGCAGTGGTTGCCGTGGAGCTGCCACAAGGCGCGTGGCGCGCAGCCGCCGAGCTGGCGCGCGACGCCCACGCCCCAGGCGCCGCACCCGCGCTGGCGCGGCTGCTCGCCAGCGCCGAGGTGGACGACGACCTGCGCGTGGTGGCGGCCGAGGGCCTGGATGCCATCGCCGGCGACCAGCATCAGCAGGCCGTCATCGCCGTGCTCGCCGATGCCCAGGCGTCCGCCAGCCTGCGCGGGCGCCTTGCCGCCATCGCCGCGCGTCGGCCTTCCGCCGCGGCCGACGCGGCGCTCTCCGCGGTGCTGCAGACCGCCGCCTGGGAACTCCAGGTCGCCGTGGCCGCCGCCATCGCTGGCAATGCGCGCGGCGCCGGGCTCCTGGTCGCGCTGGTAGCGCTGGGCAAGGCACCCGCCCGCGTGCTGCTCGAACGCCAGGTTTCCGAACGTCTCGCCACCCAGGTGGCGATGGCCAAGCAGGTCGCGGAGCTGACCAGGAACCTGCCGCCGGTCTCGGCCGAGAAGGATGCCCTGATCAAGGAGCGCGCCGCCGCATTCCGCCTCGCCAAGCCGCCCGCGGACGCGATCAGTCGCGGTCAGCAGGTGTTCACCGTGTCATGCAGCCTTTGCCACCGCATCGGCGGCAAGGGCGCGCTGGTCGGGCCGCAGCTCGACGGCGTCGGCGTGCGTGGCCCGGAGCGCCTGCTGGAGGACATCCTCGATCCCAACCGCAACGTCGATCACGCCTTCCGTCAGAGCGTGTTGACGCTCACCGACGGCAACCTGCTGTTCGGCATGATCCGGCGCGACGAGGGCGAGACCACCATTCTCGCCGACATGACCGGCAAGGAGACCGCCGTGGCCAAGGCGCAGATCGCCCAGCGCAGCGATTCGACCGCTTCGCTGATGCCGGACGTGTTCGGCGCAACGATCACCGCCGATGACCTGAATCTGCTGTTGGCCTACCTGCTGTCACAACGGTGATCGAAACGCTCGTGAGCGGCCTGCGCCCACCCACCTGGTGATCCGCTGACCCCTGGCAGTGGCGGATGGAGCCATGAGACTGCCGCCCGTGCCCGACCCGAACCTCAATGCCCTGTGGTGCCGTGCCATCGCGGAGGAACTCAAACGCGCCGGCGTCGCCCACGTGGTGCTCTGCCCTGGGAGCCGCAACAGTCCGCTCCTGCACGCGTTCGACCTCCAGTTCGGTGCCGCCTGCCTGAGCCATATCGACGAACGCAGCGCGGGTTTCATCGCCATCGGCCTGGCCCGGGCCACTGGCCACCACGTGGCGGTGTGCGTGACCTCGGGCAGCGCGCTTGCAAACCTCCTGCCGGCGGTGGTCGAGGCCGATGCCGCTGGGCTGCCATTGATCATCATCAGCGCCGATCGCCCGTGGGAGCTGCTGGCGTGCGGCGCGCCGCAGGCGATGGAGCAGCGCGCGGTGTTCGCGCCCTACGTGCGGCAATCGCTGGCGTTGGGTGAACCGACGGCGACCACCGCCACCCTGCGCGCCCTGCGCAGCCAGGTGAGCCGGCTGGCGCAGCAGCCCGGTGGGCCGGTGCACCTCAACGTGCCACTGCGCGATCCTCTGCCACCGTTGCCGGATCCGGGTTGGAGCACTCCGCCCCTGCCAGCGGATGCCGGCCACGGACGTGCTGATGACAGCGCCTACACGCTGGTGGCCGAGCCAGCCGCCCATGCCGCCGTCCACCTCCCCCAGCCGTGGTTGAAACCAGGTCTGCGCGGAGTCATCGTCGTCGGCTGTGGTCTGGGACCGCTGGGGAACATCCCGCCCGGGCTCGTGCATCTGGCGGAACGCACCGGCTTCCCGCTCATCGCCGATGCCCCCAGTGGATTGCGGCAGGCGACGACGCCGAACCTGGTGTGCACCGCCGATGCGCTGGTGCATGGACCGCTCGGGCAGGAGGTGGTGGAACTCGTCATCCAGATCGGTCCCGCGCCGCTCGCGCGTTCGGTCTACGAATGGCTCGCTCGCCAGGACTGTCCATGGATCGTCTGCGAAGCTGGCCGCAACCTCGATTTCCTGGCGCGGGCATGGCTCGCCGTGCGGGGGGATGGCACTGCTCATCTGGAGGCCATCGCCGACCGCTGTGCGCCTGGGGAACCGGCCTGGGGGGCACGGTGGCGCGCGGCCGAGGCGCAGGCCCGGCTGCAGCTCGAACGCACCATCGCCAGCGAACCCTGGGGCGAGACGCTGGCGGCTCATCGGGCGGTCAATCATCCGGGCTTCGCCCTGGTCCACCTCGCGTCGAGCATGGCGGTGCGCTACGGCAACCTGCACCTGCTGCCTGCGGTGACCTCCCGCCCGGTGTTCTCCAATCGTGGCGTCAACGGCATCGACGGCACGCTCGGCACCTTCCTTGGCGAGCTCGAGGCGACGCGTGTTCCGGGATTGCTGCTGATCGGCGATCTCGCCTGTCTACATGATCTGCCGGCGTTGGCGCTGGCGTCACGACCATGGCGACGTGGTGCGATCGTGGTGCTGAACAACCAGGGCGGCGGGATCTTCGATTTCCTGGCGGTGGCGCGGATGCCGCGTTACGAGCCGCTGGTACGCACCTCGCACGGCTTCGACTTCGCTGGGGCCGCACAGCAATTCGGACTGGTCTATGAACTGGTCGAGCACGCCGCTGCCTTGGGCGCCGCCCTGGATCGTGCGGCGGTCGGTACGGCGTTGCACCTGATCGAATGCCGGGTGGGCGCTGGCGATGCGGTGGCCCGGCACCGCGGTCTGCTCCAGGCCATGGCCATGCCCGCCGAGGCGATCACGCCCGGCTGAGCGACGTGCCCGCACCACGCCGCGGCACCAGCCCTGGCAATCGCCACCACACCCCCCTACAAGGGTGCCCATGTCGAAGCGCGGCTTCACCTTGGTCGAACTGCTGGTGGCGACCATCGTCTTCCTGGTCGGCTTCGTGGCGGTGTTCGGGCTGTTCCTGGGCGGCATGCGCATGCGCAAGCTGGCCGAGGACACCACCCGCTCCTCGCTCGCTGCCTCCTGCCTGATTGATGAGATCCGCATCGACGCTGGCGGCGGCGCCAGCACCGGCCCCGGCATTCCCATGCCACCCAAATCCTACGTCGGCGATGGTTTCGCCGTGACCAGCGAGATGGATGGCGATGGCGCCGGCACCGGTGGCCTGGGGCTGCCGCTGTACGCGTACAAGCCGGTGCCGGGGGTGTGGTATCGGGTGATGAAATGCACCGACCTCGAGGATGATCCCAATAATGCCCAGACCACGGTACTGAAACTCGACCTGCTGGTGGTGCCGTTCGGCACCGCGGACGAGACCATGAGCCTCGGCGATCTCGATCGGCGCCTGGGTCTGCTCAGCGAGTTGCCAACCGCCCAACGACGGGCGGCGAGCCCCGATCAGCTCGCGGCGCGGTTGATCCAGCGTGGACTCGGTTTCCGTTTCGTCGCGGTGGTGACCCGGCGCCCGAGCTGGATGCCACCGAGCCGCTAGGTTGGACAGCGCTGCGACACGCGCCTCCTACCCGCTCGTTCACGTCACGATGCACAAGTCGCGGTACAGCGCGTCGTATTCCTTGGCCACGGTGTCCCATGACCAGTCGGCCTTCATGCCACGTTTCATCGCCGCCTTCCACTGCTCGGGAAAGTGTTCGTAGAGGCCGAGCGCGCGGTCGAGGACGCTGGAGAAATGGCCGAGATCGATCGGGCCGAAGGTGAAGCCATTGCCCTGGCCGCTGGCGACGTCCTCGACCGTGTCGGCAAGTCCGCCGGTGTGGCGCACCAGCGGCAAGGTGCCATAGCGCAGGCTGTAGAGCTGGGTGAGGCCACACGGTTCGGTGCGGCTGGGCATCAGGAAGAGGTCGGAGCCGGCGATGATGCGATGGGCCAGGGCCTCATTGTAGCCGTGCCAGGTATGGACCCAGCCGGGATGTTTGGCCTGCAACTGCTTCAGGCGGTGTTCCATCTGATGATCGCCGGAGCCGAGCACGATCAGCTGCATGCGGCCCGACAGGATGTAGGGCTCGACCGCTTCGGCGATCAGGTCGATGCCCTTCTGCTCGACCAGACGGCTGACTACCGAAACCAGGCAGGCGCGCTTGTCGGGCACCAGACCGGTCTCGTTGCGCAGGTGTTCACGGCAGACCTTCTTGCCGGCGAGTTTCTTCACATCGAAGGCGGCCGGAAGGTGTTCGTCCTGCGCCGGGTTCCAGGCGGTGATGTCGATGCCGTTGACGATGCCGCTCAGCTTGAAGGCGTTGCCGCGCATCACCGCTTCGAGGCCGAAGGCGAATTCCGCCAACTGGATCTCGTCCGCGTAACGGCGGCTGACGGTGGTCACGCGATCGGCGAAGACCACGCCGCCTTTGAGCAGGTTGAGGCGGCCGTAGTGCTCGAGATGCAGGGGATTGAACAACGCCCAGTCGAGCCCGGTCAGCTTCATGTCGAAGTGCCAGAACGCTCCCTGATAGGCGATGTTGTGGATGGTGAACACCGAACGGGTGGCGGGCAGCGCGTGGCTGAAGCCACGTTCCAGGAGCGCCGGGATCAAGCCGGTCTGCCAGTCGTGGGCGTGGACCACATGCGGCGTCCAGCCGAGATAGCCTGGGAGGGCCAGAGCGCCTTTGCTGAAGACGGCGAAACGCCGGGCATTGTCCTCGTAGTCATGGCTGGTGCTGGGGCCATAGACGCCATCACGATCGAAGAGCTCGTTGCACGCCAGCAGGTAGACCGGCACGCCAGCGATGACCACCGTGCCCACGCCTAAGCGGTGATCGACCCCACCGGCCTCGATGGTCATGGTGTGGTCGCCCCAGGTCAGCCCGAGTTTCAGCGCCGCGGCGATGGCCTTGCGATACCCAGGGATCACCACCCGCGCGTCATGGCCGAGGGCGCGCAACGCCTGCGGCAGGGCGCCCACCACATCCGCCAGTCCCCCGGTCTTCACCAGCGGAACGGCCTCGCTGGCGGCATGGAGGATACGCAGGGCTTGAGACATCGCGGCGGCTCCCGATCCGCACGCGTCGTGCCTGCGGTCTGGAACTGTCCGGACGCCGGGGCAGCCAGCAAGAGTTCGCACGCCCCACCTACCCGGGGTTCCACCCCGGGCTGGCAGCTGGGCGCTCCTGCGGAGCTCAGACCGAGCCGAACTTCGACCTCGAATTCCCGGCTGGAATACGTTGCGAGTGGGCGATGCCTCCTAGAGTCCCGCGGCCATGCCGCCGACCGCCACTGTTCTCGAGCCCCTCATCGGCACCAGGCCGGCCAAGACGGTCTACATCGAAACCTTCGGGTGTCAGATGAACATCAATGACACCGAGGTGGTGCTGGCGCGTCTGGCGGAGGCTGGCTGGCGGCGGGTCGACTCGATCGATGAGGCCGGCCTGGTGCTCTACAACACCTGCTCGGTGCGTGACAATGCCGAAGCCAAGGTGCGTGGCCGCCTGGGAGCGCTCAAGCCGTTGAAACGGGCGCGTCCCTCCCTGCGCATCGGCATCATGGGTTGTATGGCGCAACGCGAGAAGGACGAGCTGCTCACGACCTACCCGCATGTCGATCTGGTGGTCGGAACCGATCAGTTCGTGCACATGCCGCAATTGCTCGAGCGCCTGGATGTGAGCGGCCGCCTCGCGGCGACCGCGTTCGGCGATTTCGAGGACCGCGCCTGGGACGCCGTGCGCCAACCCGGCATCAACGCCTACGTCCCGGTGATGCGCGGCTGCAACTACAACTGCACCTACTGCATCGTGCCCACCACGCGTGGACGCGAGAAGAGCCGGCGTCCCGAGCTGGTCGAGGAGGAGGTCCGCGCGCTCATCGCGCAGGGCTTCGCCCAGATCACCCTGGTCGGCCAGACCGTCGATGCCTATGGCAAGACCCTCGGCGATGGCACCACGCTGGCGGCGCTGCTGCGGCGCCTGCATGCCATCGATGGGCTCAAGCGCCTGCGCTTCATCACCAGCCATCCCAAGGACATCACCGACGAGTTGCTCGACACCATGGCCGAACTGCCGCGGGTGGCGAAACACCTGCACGTACCGGCGCAGTGCGGCAGCGACCGCATGCTGCGGCTGATGGGCCGGCGGTATACCCGCGACGACTACCTGCGTCTGGTCGAGCGCGCGCGGACCCGCATGCCCGGGGTCGAACTGTTGTCGGATTTCATCGTCGGCTTTCCCCGCGAGAGCGAGGAGGATTTCCAGCAGACCGTGTCGCTGATGGAGCAGGTGCGTTTCGGCGGGGCATACGTCTTCATGTACTCGCCGCGTCCCGGCACCCCGGCGTCGCACCTGGTCGACGACGTCCCGGAGGCCGTGAAGAACGCGCGCTGCAACCGGCTGCTGTCGCTGCAGGTCGAACACCAGGCCCAGGCCTACGCTGGCGAACACGGGCGGGTGCACGCCGTCCTGGTCGAGGGACCGAGCAAGAACAACGACGCGATGCTGCACGGCCGTTCCCTCGGTAATCTCAACATCGTCTTTCCGCGCGTCGGCGCCGACGGACTCGGCCGCGACCATCTGGTTGGCCATCTCGCCGACATCCGCATCGAGCGTTCCACCGGGTTGACGCTGTTCGGCGACCTCGTCGCGCCCTGAACGGAGACCTGGAAATTCCACCGCCAAGCCGCGGAGAACGCAAAGGAGCGAAAGCGCGAAGAGGCACGTAAAGGCCTGTACCGCGTTCTGGATTCAACTCATCTCATTACGTTCTTTGCGGCTTTGCGGTCAGCTCTCCCTGCCGCCCGCTGCCAGCAGCGCGGGGTTGCAGGGCGCGGGCCGCGGCCATCCTCCCGCCCTGCCATGACCATCGACCACTTCGCCGTCAACGGTCGCGTCGTTCCCGCGTCCGAAGCCACCATCAGCGTCCTCGACCTGGGGTTCCTGCGCGGGGTCGGCGCCTTCGAGACGCTCCGTACCTATGGCGGGCATCCGCATGGCCTGAAGGAACACCTCTCCCGCCTGTGGGAATCCGCCGCCTCGTTCGGGGTCGCGCCATTCTTCAATGAAGCGGACGTCCGCCGCTTGTTGGCCGAGATCCGCCAACGCAGCGGACATCCCGAACTGCGCGCCAACTTCGTGGTCACGCCAGGAGACCACACCGGTGGCGTCTTCGGTGCCGCCCAACCGACCTGGGTGATCATCGCCCGTGATGTGCATGCCCCGCCCGAAGCGTCGTACAGCGACGGCGTCACGGCGGTGACCTTCGAGGCCATGCGCCATCTGCCGACGCTGAAGACCACCAATTACCTCACCGGCAAGCTCGGTCTGGCACTCGCGGAGCAGGCCGGCGCGCACGAGGCGTTCTATGTCTCGCCCGAAGGATACGTCACCGAAGGGGTCACCAGCAACGTCCTGGTGGTGCAAGGGCGTCGGGTGATGACGCCGGTCCAGGACTGCCTGCCGGGAATCACCAAGGCCGGCCTGCGTCCACTCGCCGAAGCAGCCGGGCTGGCGTGGTACGAATGCGCGCTGACGCGTGACGATCTCTATACCGCCGACGAGGTCTGGATCACCAGCGCGGTGCGCGAAGTGATGCCGGTCGTGGCGGTCGACGGCAGGCCCGTCGCAGATGGCCAGGTCGGGATCTGGGCGCGGCGGTTGCGCCTCGCCTATCACGCCCAGTGCATCGCCGAAGCCCGCCGTGATGCCCTTTCCGCTGGAGCCATCTGATGTCCTCACCGCACCTGTTGCCAGGTTCCGCCCACTTCTCGGTCATCGAGGAACCTGCCTACCTGCCCAGCGGAAGCGGTGAACACCTCTATGTCGACATCGAGAAGGAAGGCCTGACCACCGATCAGGTGGCGGAAGCGCTGGCCAAGGCCTGTGGCAAACGTGAACGCGACATCGGGTACGCCGGCCGCAAGGACCGTCACGCCATCACCCGCCAGTGGTTCAGCGTGCACTTCGGTGACGAGGCCGCGGTGAAGACCTTGCCCGAGCGCCTGCCCATCGGCCGCGTCCAGGTGCATGGCGTCGCCCGCCACGCCAACAAGCTCCGCCTCGGGCATCTCGCCGGCAATCGCTTCGTGCTCGGCATCGGTGGCGACACCAGCGGCCTCGGCGAACGGTTGGCGAAACTCGCGCATGAGGGCATCCGCAACCGTTATGGCGCGCAGCGTTTCGGACTGCAGGGCGCCAATCTGGAACTGGCCAAGGCCTGGGGTGCCGGCGCGTTCGAAGCCGCCATCGCGCGCGTCATCGATCCGGCCGGTGGCTGGAAATGGGGTGATGAACTGCCGAGCGGATTCCGCCACGGGCCGGAGGGGCAGGCGCTGGGTGCACTGCGACGTGGGAAGGATGCCGCCGGGGCCTTGCAGGCGGCAGGCGATCAACTGCGCAAACTCGTCGCCTCGGCCGGGCAGAGCGCGATCTTCAATGCCATCCTCGATGCCCGCGAGGCCGCTGGGCTCCTGCATACGCTGCGGGTCGGTGATCTGGGCAACACCAGTCGCGGCGCACCCTTCCTGGTCGAGGCCGATGCACTCGAGGAGACCAACCGCAGGGCTGGCGCTGGCGTGCTCGACGCCTTCGCCACCGCCCCCCTTCCCGGCACTCAACGCCTGAGACCCGCGCCAGCGATCGACGCCGAGGAACGTCAGTGGTCGGCCGCGACCGGCATCGATTGGGCGTGGTTCGCTGAAGGAGGACATCTCGAGAGTCCTGGGGAACGCCGACCGCTGCTCGTGCCCTTCCGCGTCGCTCCCAGCCTGCGCCAGGACGGCGATGTCACATGGGTGTCGTTCACGTTGCCGTCAGGTTCCTATGCCACCTCGGTGCTGGAGCAGGTCGGAGTCGGCATTCCCGACGATCGCCGCGGCTGATCGCACAGCGATCAGAAGCCGTACATACCGTTGACCGGGATCGCCCACGCAGGGGATTGATGCCGACCACCATCAGGCTCCGCCCTTGCCAACCGGTTGCAGAGTCGATGGCAGACCGCGCAGCAACCAGCCGAGGGCCATTGCTGCGGCACCCGTCCACAACGATGACATCAGCATCGAGCCCCCGGTGGCGTCGCCGAACCCTCCCACCCAGCCATCGACCAGGTTGCTGATCAACGAGCCGATCATCGCCCATGCCCCCCACCCGGTGATGCGCGAGCGGAAGATCACCGAGCGCAGCGGCAGGTAGAGAATCCCGAGCGCGAGGAACAAGAGGGCGTGGAAACAGATGCTCCCAGGATCGATGACATCGGCGATCAGGCCGATCACCCAGGCCCGCATCACCATCCCTTCCTCGGTCCCATCGACCATCGCCCACGCCGCCAAGGCCAAGAGCAGGTCCGGCCCGCCGATCCAGCGGGCCAGCCAGCCGTATTGCACCACGGCCAAGGCCAGGGCGATCGCGATGAGTACCAGGTAACGCACGGAGTGCAGTCTGGTGCCCCGCGGCGCCCGGCAAAGGTCGACCCTCACGGCCAACCTGAATCGTCGGGCCGTGTTCTCGCCCGCGTACCAGACCTCGACACTCCCACTCCCGTCATCGTCCTCTAGGCTCCCGCCCATGCGTTACGGTGGCATCGACGAGGCCGGATATGGCCCGACCCTCGGACCCTTGGCGATCGTCGGCGTGGTGGTCGATGGCACGGCGGGGATCGACCTGCCCCGGGCCTTCGCCGGCACCGGCGTTCGCGACAGCAAATCGCTGCATCGTCCCGGGAACCTGGCGCCGCTGGAACAAGTCGCTCTCGGAGGTCTGGCGTGGTTGCTGGGGCGCCCTCCGCTGAGTGCGGCGGAAGTCTTCGCTGCCCTCGGCGAGGCCGCCAGCGAGCGCACCCATCCCTGGCAGGCCGGCGCCGATGAGCTGCTCTTGCCGGTGAGCGCCTTGCATATTCCCGTGTGGTCGATGGCCGCTCTCGCACCGGTGGGCGTGCGCGGGTGCCTCGTCCATGCCACCGGCTACAACCGCTTCGTCACCGCCAGCGGCAACAAAGCGGATCTGGAGCTGGCACAGGTGGGCGGCCTGCTGGGTTGGATGGCACACCAACACCCGACGAACGTGGTGGTGGACCGCTTGGGTGGGCGACGCTTCTATGGTGAGGCCTTGGCCCGCATCTGGCCGGAGGACCTGGTCGAGGCGGACGAGGAATCGACCCATGTCAGCCGTTACCGCGTCGGTCAACGTCAGGTCGCTTTCCTGGTCGATGGTGAAGACGCCAGTCCCCTCACCGCGTTGGCGAGCTGCATCGCAAAATACGCGCGTGAACTGCACATGCTTTTGTTCAACCGTTCGTGGTGCGAAGCGATCACCGGGCTGGCGCCCACAGCAGGATATCCGGAAGACGCACGGCGCTGGCTGACGGCAGTGGGTACGCAGCGGTACAGCGCCATCGGTGCCGATCTGGTACGTGGTTGGCCGCGTTTCTGACCGGCGTGTCATCGGCACCTGGGGTGGTGAGGTCTGACCTGCTCACCGGCATGGCCGCCGCCGGAAAAGTCTCGCCATGATGGAGGCGCTCCATAAACCCTTCGGCAAGCGTTGGTCCAGCAACCGCGCATAGAACATCACATGGAAACCATCGGTCCTCTCCAGTTGCGCGTCATGCACTTCCTGTGGTCGCAGGGGCCGGCGACGGTCAATACGGTGCAGGAACACATCAATCAGCCGAGCGGCAACCGCACGTTGGCCTACACCACCATCCTGACCGTGATGCGCAACCTGGCGCGACGTGGCTTCCTCAGCCAGACGCCCGTACGCCGCAGTCATGTGTTCGCACCGCTGATCGACGAGCGCAGCTACAAACTCGGAATGCTGCGTCACCTTCGTCATGACCTCTTTGCAGGACAGGTCACCGGCCTGCTGGCCTATCTGGTGCAGGACGAGGAGATCGAACCGGCCATGCGGGAACGTCTCGACGTCATGCTGCGGAATTCGCCCCATGTCTGAGCCGCTCACGCCAGGAGCGCTCGCGATCGTGCTGAAGCAGCTGCCAGGGTGGTCCGGAGAGCAGTCCGGCCTGACGCGCACCTATCGATTCGACGATTTCCGCGCGGCCATGGCCTTCATGCAGGTCGTCACGCCTGCCATCGATGCCGGTAATCATCATCCGGAATGGACCAACATCTATGATCGTGTCAGCGTGCGGCTGCGCACCCATGATGCCGGCGACCGGGTGACCGACCTGGATGTGGTGTTGGCGCATCTGCTCGAGCAAGCAGCGGCCACGGCTGGTGGTCGCTGATCTTTCAAGGATTGCGGCTCGACACTCGTGTCCGACGATCGGCCCACGCCGGCCAGTCGTCAGCGCGCTGCGGGTGTCAGGTCGAGCGAACGGATCACATGCAGCCGCAACGCCTCGCTGTCCTCGTCGCTCAATTTGTGGCCATCTCGATTGACGTAGAAGACGTCGACCGCCACGTCGCCCATGGTGTTGATCGAAGCGAAGCCGATCTCGCAATCGAAGTCTGAAATGGCCCGGCACACCCGGCTGAGCAGTCCCACCTCGTCCTTCACGTGCACATCGACGATGGTGTGGTTCTCGCTGGTGCGTTGTTCGACCTTGATCGCCGGATCGTCGAAGACGCTGTCGGCTGGTTTGGGCCCGACCCGGGCATTGCGTCGACGCTCCAGCAAGGTCTCCGCCAACAACGTACCGGAGGATACCGCCAACAGATCCTTGCACAGGCGATCCCATGCCGCGGGCTCCTGCACGCGCGTCGGATAGATGGTCGATAGGCGGAAGCTATAGACCACCATGCCGGTGGTGGTCACCCAGGTGCGCGCGTCGATGATATCGAAGCCATGGCCAGTGAGGGTTGCGGTGACATCGGCGAACAGCGCATGACGATCTGGGAGAGCGGCCGCCAGGTGCAGGTGCTTGTCCCTGACCTGATGATCGATCCCGACCCCTTCGCTCTGCGCCCGCTGCAGCACCGCGTGGTGGCGCTGCACTTCGCCAGGCGGCACCTGATGCAGATAGCTGTGCGGCAGATCCTGGATGAAAGCCTTGGCCTTCTCGGTCTCGACCCCGTGCTCGACGAGCTCCCCTACCAGACGGTCGTAGCGGCTGATCGCGACCGTCCCACCGCTCTGTCGGAGACGCTCGCCGACGGTCTGGTAGAGATCGCTGAGGATGGCTTCCTGCCAACCGGTGAGGATGCCCTCACCCACCGCCCGCGCATCGGCGTAGGTCAAGCAATAGAGCAGGTCGAGCTGCTCACGACTGCCCATCTTTTCGCAAAAGGCGGCGAGGAATGCCGGCTCGTGGAAATCCCGCATGCGGCTGGCATCCGACAACGACACGTGTTTCTCGACCAACCAATAGACCAATTCCTCCTCCTGTGCGTCCAGGCCCATACGGCTGGCGACCTGTGCGACCATGAGCGCTCCCCGCGCCACATGTCCACGCCCCATGTATTTGCCCATGTCGTGCAGCAGCAGCCCCAGGCCAAGGAGATCCTTGCGCTTGACCGTTGCGAGGATCGACGGCATCCCAGGGAGGCCTTTGCTGTGACCGTTGATCACGGCATCGAGGTTTCCCATCGCGAAGAGGGTGTGCTGATCGACGGTGAACTGGTGATAGCTGTCGAATTGCATGTGGCAGGTGAGATTGCCGAATTCTGGCAGGTAGGCGCCCAGCAGGCCGCAGTTGTGCATGTCCTCGAGTATGGGCCGCGTGCGCCCGAGATCGCCGATGATCTCCAGGAATACCCGTCCCAACGCCTTGTCAGCACGCACGACATCGGTGATCAGCGACAAGTGCGTGCGGATGACCCGCTGCAGTTCCAGTGAGAGGCGGAGACCCTTCTGTTGCGCGACTCGGCACATGCGCATCAGGCGGGCGGCGGCATCCGGCAATGACCAGAAATCCTGGCTTGAAACATACACCTGCCCCTGCACCGAGGAGAAATCCTTGTCGATGGTCTTGCGCGTCTTGATCAACAGCGTCCAGCGCCCCAGATGACCGGTGGCCTTCAAACGGCTGATGGTCAGCTCCAGGGTCTGATGGACATGCAGCACCTGCGCATAGTGGTGCTTCATGAAGTGCTCGACCGCACGCAATTGGCTTACCGCCTCATAACCCAGTTGCTTGGCGATGCGCACCTGGTCGGGCAATTGAAAGATGTCTTGTTTGCGCCGGTGATGGAAATGCAGCAGCGAACGCAGTCGCAGCAGGTGGTCGTTGGCGGCTGCGACATCGGCCAGGTCCTTGGTAGTGATGACTTCCAGCTCAGCCAGATTGAGGAGATTGCGGCTGCCGGAGATCATGAAGGCGATGTTGCGCAAGAGCTGCGTGTCGCGCAGGCACCCTGGATTGCTCTTCAGATTGGGCTCCATCTGAAAAAGACTGACGCCGGCCTGTTCCCGCCGCTTGGCCAATTCGTCGAGCTTGAACTTGATGAAGGCTACGCTGCGACGCTTGCGGAAGGTGGCCATGAGGCCGCGCAACCCATCCCGCAAGGCCACGCCGGCGATGAGCGGTCGGTGCTCCATCACCGCCGTGGCGGTGATGAAATCCTCATCGATGATCCGTCCGAGTTCAGACAGACCACGCATGCTCGCACCGACGGTGAATTTCACGTCCCACAGGCTGGCCTGCAATTCGGCGTTGCCTGCCGCCAACCAGGGCGCCTGCTTGTCATCACGTGCGAGGACCAGCAGGTCGATGTCGGAGCATGGATTCAGCTCACCGCGACCATAACCGCCGGTGGCGAAGACCCCGACCTGCTCATGCCAACCCACGGGCGCGCCCGCTTTGGTGAAGGCGCGTTCGGCCAGCTCGCGGATGATGGCGTCGGACAGCCCCGCCATGGCGAGCGTGATGTCGTAACCGGAATGCTCCGCCAAATGGTCAGCCATCCGCCGAGCGATAAGTTCCTGTTCACGCAAGCGGATGGTCTTGATCGTCGTGATCGCTTCGGCGCGGGGGACTTGACGCAGAGCGGTCAGGTCCTGCAAAAGTGCCGTGGTTTCGGGCACGATCACCGTCGAAGCAGAGTCGGTCGTCATGGTCGGGCGAGTGTAGATGCGGGCGGAGTCCGACAAGACGGGAACGCCTGAAGGCATGGCGGCGGGAGCTGCCGCAACCCAGTCGGATGGCGATGCCGACGCATCACCTGGTGGCGTGCGTCTGAGCGAGATGCGCTTGGTCGTTCTCGATCAAGCGTCGCAGATCCGCCACCTTCGGCAGGACCACACGATAGCGACTGACGAAGAGCTTCCGGTCGAGTCCCGCCGTGGCGTATTCGACCTTCACGGCGTCCTTGGCGGTGCACAGGATCAATCCGACGGGCGGCTGGTCCCCCGCAGCCATGCCGTGCCGCTTCCACCAGTTCAGGTAGAAATTCATCTGGCCGGCATCGCCATGGGCGAAGGCCCGCACCTTGAGGTCGATGAGCAGGTGGCAGGCAGCACACGATGGTAGAAGGTCAGGTCGATCCAATCGTGTTCATTGCCTACGGTGATGCGCTTTTGCCGCGCTTCGAGGCAGAACCCGGTCCCTAGCTCAAGCAGGAAGGTCTGGAGATGATCGAGGAGCGCCTGTTCCAGGTGTGATTCCCGGTAGCGCGGCCGCTCCGCAAGGCCGGTGAATTCCAGGATGTAGGGGTCGCGGATCAGGTCGGCCAGGGTCTGGGATTCGACCTCGCCCTGTGCATTCACCTCTGCCAGCAAGCCGGTCCTATCGCTGGAGTGACCGGTTCTTTCGTAAAGCAGGCTGCCGATCTGGCGCTGGAGTTCGCGTTTGGACCAGGCTCCGGCCAGGCACTGTCGCTCGTAGAACGTGCGCTTTGCCGGTTCATCGATGCGCACCAGTTCCGCCAAGTGGGTCCATGACAGTCGCAGGATCAGGTGTCTGGCCGTCGGTACCCGCTTTAGTGATTTCCGCACCGCTGGTGCGGATATTGACGGCAAGGGCGTTTCGCGGGTGCGCATCGATTTCCGCACCAGCGGTGCGGAAATGTCAGAGGCCAGTTGTGGATAAAGTAGGTAGAGCCGGCGCATGCGCTCCAACATGTCTGTGCTCGTCCCTGGGACCTGCTTGCGTTGCAGATCGGCGGAAAGGCGCGGTAGCAAGCGGGTGCCATAGACGGCCCGGTCGGCCCCAGCCTGCTCAAACTCCACGATGTGCGCGCCTATGGCCCAGTTGCGCATGACCAAAGTCTGATTGACGACGGTGGCGGCACGTTTCACAGCCTGCTGATGCAACTCGGCGATGGTTGCCACCAAGTCGCGATAGCCGCCGCGAAGTGTGCGCCCTTGGGGAACAGGAGCTCCACCAGTCGGTCGTGAACGCTGATGAACGACGCGTGAGATGGGACGGGGCGCGGGAACCGATTTGACCAGGGAGCGGTCCGACGTGCGCGCAGGGAACTTTTTCACGCGGTCAACCTAGACGCCCCGGCGAGTGAAGACAACCACCCGTATGAACACTGCACAATCTTGAGACTCCCGCAGTGACTGAACGTGAACCCGTTGGGTACGCCGTGATCTGGTTTTTTCCATTGCCAACCGCAGTCAGTGGACGGCTTGCGTGGGCCCGTCATGCCCACACCCTGCCCGTCCCATGCCCGTTGGTCCCCTTCCCATCCCTCCTCTCACGAGCACGCTCGATGCCACCTGGCGCGTGCCGGGTTCCAAGAGCATCACGAACCGCGCCCTGGTCTTGGCGGCCTTGGCGGATGGCACCTCGGTGATCGAGAACGTTCTGGCCAGCGACGACACGCGGCACATGCGGCAATGCCTGGAACTGCTCGGCATCACCCAGCGCGATGGTGCCCCGGGACAGCTGATCATCGATGGCGGTCGCGGTCGCCTGCGCGCGAGCAGCACGGAGTTGTTCGTCGGCAATAGCGGTACTACCGTGCGCTTCCTCACCGCACTGGCTGCGCTGGTGCCCGGATGCACGACCCTGGTCGGCGATCATCACATGGCCAAGCGGCCCCTTGCCGATCTGGTCGACGGTCTGCTCCAACTTGGCGTGCCGTTGTCCTGCCCAACCGGATGTCCCCCCATCACCATCACTGGCGGCCGCTTGGCGGGCGGCTCGCTGCGCATGCGTGGAGACCGCTCCAGCCAGTATTTCTCCGCCGTGTTGATGACAGCGGGCTTGGCGGACGGGGAGGTCCGTGTACTGATCGACGGCGATCTGGTCAGCCGGCCATACGTCGACATGACCCGTCGCATGGTGGCGGACTTCGGTGGACGCATCGACGCTGATGATGAGGGCTTCACCGTCCGCCAGGTCCCGAGCTACCGCGCACGCAGCTACGTGGTCGAACCGGATGCGTCCTCCGCGAGTTACCCCTTCGCGCTCGCCGCTGCAGGTGGACATCGGATCCGCGTCCCGGCGATGAGCGCAGCCTCGCTGCAAGGTGATTATGGTTTTGTCGACGTGCTGGAACAGGCCGGCGCAACCATTGAACGGCGGGCCGATGCGACCGTGGTGCAAGGACCACCCCTGCTGCACGGCATCGATGTCGACATGCATCACATCAGCGACACGGTGATGACCCTGGCCGCGATCGCGCCGCTGTGCCACGGTTCCACGACCATCCGCAATGTAGCCAACATACGCATCAAGGAGACCGATCGCCTGCTCGCCACGGTCAATGAACTGCGACGCCTCGGCCAAGAGGTCGAACACGGCGACGACTGGCTACGCATCACCCCACGTCCCCTCGTTCCCGCGACCATCGAGTGCTACGGCGACCACCGCATGGCCATGAGTTTTGCCGTGCTCGCAGCCACCGTGCGTGAGCACCACTGGGATGCCGCTGTCCCCCGCGACGATCGCGTGATCCGCATAGCCGACCCGGCGTGCACAGCCAAGACCTACCCTGGTTTCTGGGATGATCTGGGCGACATATATCCCGCTGGAGCAAAGCCGTGGTGAAGCGCCGGTCCGATGTCCGCTGTCCGCTGTCCGCTGTCTTTGACGTGCAGACATACCACCTGGCTCCGCTCGATCCCTCAACCACGAGACTTCTGACATCGGACATCGGACATCGGACGGTCCCATGCTGAGAATCATCGCTGGCGACTTCAAAGGGCGGAAACTCCTGGCGCCACCTGGGCTCGAAACCCGTCCGCTGCCTGATCGCATCAAGCAGTCGCTCTTCGATTGGTTGGGACAGTCCTGCGCTGGGTGGAAGGTGGCCGACGTCTGCGCCGGGTCCGGCAGCTTTGGCTGCGAGGCCCTCAGTCGCGGTGCTTCCATCGTCCACCTCATCGAGGCCGGTCGCCAAGCGATCTCGATCCTCCAAGCGAATCATCGCGCCCTCGGGTCACCGAGCGGCTTGCAGATGCACCCGCGGACGTTCCAGCAGGCGTTGCCGATGTTGTCAGGTCTCGATCTGATCTTCGCCGACCCGCCGTTCCCATGGTTCGTGGAGGAGCCGGAAACCCTGAGCGAATTGCTGCGTCTCGGCGGAGCAGCGCTGGGTGCCAAGGGACGCCTGGTCATACGTGGCGAACGCGGTCATGACCTGCCATCGCTGCCACCTGGCCTGCGCGAAGCTGAGCGCCGTTTCTACGGTCGCAGTTGGGTCGTGGTCTTACAAAAGGTTCCGCATACCCCCCTTCCGCGCCACGACCTCGCCCCCGTCCGGGGACCGGACAGTCCAGGCGCGCAAAACCTTCCACACGATTGAAACACGGTATTTTCCCGTCGTTTCGCTGAGCCAGGGGTAGAGCTGCCGAGCTCAACAGTTGTCGTCTATCTAGTGGTAGATAGATATCCCGGCCATGAACCCTCCGCCCATCGTGGCCAACACTCGTGAGCAGCTGCTGGAGTGCGCCGCCGACCTGCTGCAACGCGTCGGTTACGCCTCATTCAGCTTCCGCGACCTCGCCGATGCGGTCGGCATCCGGGCAGCCAGCGTGCACTACCATTTCCCCACCAAAGCCGATCTGGGCCTGGCGCTGGTCGACTGGTTCCGGTCCCAGACCGATCCCAAGATCGCCGTCCTGTGTCAGGCCAACCCGAATATCCGCGATCGCCTCTTGGCTCTGGCCGAGCATGTCGCTGAACATACCTGCATCAGCGGCAAATCATGCCCGATCAATCTGCTGCTGTCGGAGTTCTCGGTCCTGCCCGAGCCACTCCAGATCAAGGTCCGGGCCTGGGTGGACGACTGCATTTCAGGGATGGCTTCGTGGCTCGAGCAGGGACGGAGCGCCGGCGAATTGCGTTTCCCCGGCGATGCCATCTCGCAAGCGCGCCTGGTGTGGTCGGTGATCGAACATGGCACCCAGCTCGCCCGCACCCATCCCGACCAGCCGTTCAGCGCCTTGATGCGTCACCTCGTCGCGACCATGACGCCCTGACCGCAGCCAAGTCACTCTTCCTCATCAACGCCGCCCTTCCGCTTCTGCGATCTCCTCCAAGGACCATTGCCATGCGTCATATCGTCCCCGCTCTCGCCGTACTCGGCGCCCTCACCCTGACAGGCTGCGGCGATTCCGCTCCTCACGGTGGCCACCACATGCCACCCCCTCAGGTAGGCGTCGCCTCCCCCATCACCCGCGAGCTCGCACCGGTGAAGGAGATGACCGGCAGCATCGAGGCCATCGAAGTGGTGGAGCTCAATCCGCGCGTCAGCGGCGTGGTGACCAAGGTGCACGTCGCTGACGGTGCCGAGGTGAAGGCCGGCGACCCGGTCCTCGACATCGACGATCTGCCGCTGAAGGCCGCGGTCGCCCGCGCCCAGGCCCAGGTGGCCAGCGCCGAAGCCCGCTTGGCGCTCGCCAAGCTGCAACTGGAACGCGGCAAACGACTGGTCCAGGACCAGGTGATATCGCGCCAGTTGTTCGATGATCAGGAAGCGGCGGTGCAGACCGCTGATGCCGACCTGGCCGCGGCCAAGGCAGCGGCGTTGACCGCGGGGCTCGATCTCGGTTATTCCCGCGTCTGCGCACCGATCAGTGGACGCATCGGCAAGATCCAGACCACCGTCGGCAACCTGGTGCAAGGCGGTGGCCCGGTGCCGGCCACCCACCTCACCACCCTGGTGAGCGTCGATCCGGCCTATGTCACCTTCGACGTCGATGAAGGAACCTGGCAGCAGGTCGGCGGACGCCTGCGCGCTTCGGCCGCGGGCGGCGAGGCGATCGCGGTCAACGTTGCACTGATGGGTGAGACCGGCTTTCCCCACCGTGGTCAGGTGGTGTTCGTCGACAACCGCATCGACAGTGGCAGCGGCGCGATCCGTGTGCGCGCCCGCATCGCCAATGCCGATCGCCGGCTGACGCCGGGGGCGTTTGCGCGCGTACGCATGGAGACCGGCCCTGCTCGACCGGTGGTGCTGATCCACGAGCGTGCTTTGCAGAGCCAGCTCAACACCCGCTACGTCATGGGGGTCGGCGCGGATGGGGTGACGGCCTTCCGGCCGGTGCGCCTGGGGGCCCACATTGGCGACATGCGGGTGGTCGAGGAGGGCCTTTCGCCGCAGGATCGCATCGTGGTGGTCGGTCTGGCAAAGATCTTCTACCCCGGCATGCCAGTGAGTCCCGTACCCGCCTCGATGGAAACCCTGGAATTCGCCACCCCGCCGGCAGCCCCGGGTGCGCCGACGGAGGTCAAGGACGCCAAAGAGGTCGCCAAGCCCACGGTTGAAGCCACCGCCACGGAAGGCGCCAAGCCGTGAGACTGCCGCACTATTTCATCGACCGTCCGATCTTCGCGACGGTGCTCTCCGCCATCCTGGTCCTGATCGGCGGCCTTGCCGTGTGGCGCCTGCCGGTCAGCGAATATCCGGAGGTCATCCCACCCACCATCGCCATCACCGCGGTCTACCCTGGTGCCAATCCCGAGACCGTCGCCACCACCGTCGCCAGTCCGCTCGAGCAGCAGATGGTCGGTGTCCCCGGGATGCTCTACATGCAGTCGCAGAGCAACCTCGACGGGTTGATGACCTTGACCCTGACGTTCTCGATCGGCGAAGACCTCGACAAGGTCCTGGTCGACGTGCAGAACCGCATCCAACGTGCGACCCCGCGTCTGCCGGAGGAGGTCCGCCGGCTGGGTGTGACGGCGATGAAGGTCGGTGCCAATCTGCTGATGGTGGTGCACGTGGTCTCACCCGACGACTCCGTCGATATGCTGACGCTATCGAACTATGGCCGCCTGTTCGTACGTGATCGCCTGGCGAGCGTGCCTGGCGTCGGCGACGCCCGCATCTTCGGCGCGGGTGAATACAGCATGCGGGTGTGGCTCGACCCCGATCGCATGGCAGCCCGCAATCTCATCCCCGGCGATGTGATCCAGGCGATCCGTGAACAGAACGTGCAGATCGCCGCCGGCACCCTCGCCCAGCAGCCGGTGAACAAGACCACTGGTTTCGAACTGACGGTCACCACCCAGGGCCGCCTGAGCGATCCCGAGGAGTTTGCGCGCGTGATCATCCGCCGCGGCGATGCCGGTCAGCTGCTACGCCTCGGCGACGTGGCGCGTATCGAGCTCGGTGCATCCAACTACAACCTACGCAGCCTGCTCGACAACAAGCCGGCAGCGGCCATTCCGATCTTCCAGGCACCGGGCTCGAACGCGCTCGATACCGCTCAACTGGTGCGCGAGGCGATGATCGACATGAAGAAGACCTTCCCACCCGGCATCGACTATTCGATCGTCTACGACACCACCATGTTCGTACGCGCCTCGATCAAGGCGGTGCTGTGGACGCTGGCGGAAGCCATCGCGTTGGTGGTGCTGGTGGTGCTGCTCTTCCTCCAGACCTGGCGTGCCTCGCTGATCCCGCTGCTGGCGGTGCCGGTGTCATTGATCGGTACCTTCGCGGTGATGTACGCGATGGGCTTCTCGATCAACACGCTGTCGCTCTTCGGCCTGGTGCTCGCCATCGGCATCGTCGTCGATGATGCGATCGTAGTGGTCGAGAACGTCGAACGGAATATCAGCAACGGCTTGACCCCGCGCCTGGCGACCAAGCAGGCGATGCGTGAGGTCAGTGGACCGATCCTGGCCACCGCCCTGGTGCTATGTTCGGTGTTCATTCCCACTGCCTTCATCAGCGGCCTGACCGGACAGTTCTATCAGCAGTTCGCCTTGACCATCGCCATCTCGACGGCGATCTCGGCGCTGAACTCGCTGACCCTGAGTCCCGCACTGGCGGCGCTGCTGCTCAAACCGCACCGGGCCGATCATCAGCCTGGCGGGCTCCTGTTGGGTTGGTTCTTCAGCCGTTTCAACCGCTCCTTCGCCTGGTCGTCACGCGCCTACGTCGGCATCACCCGGCGGGTCATCCGCCTCAGCGCGGTGGCCCTGCTGATCTATGGCGGCCTGCTGGCCCTGACCTGGTTCGGCTTCCAGAAGATCCCTGGGGCGTTCGTCCCCGACCAGGACAAGAGCTATCTGATCTGCATCGCCAAACTGCCGGAGGGCGCTTCGCTCGACCGCACCGAGCTGGTGATCCGGCAGATGAGCACGCTGGTGCTGGCGCATCCGGCGGTCGATGGTGCGGTCGCCTTCCCTGGACTTTCGCCGGCCGGTTTCAGCAACGCGCCGAATTTCGGCATCATCTTCGCACGCTTGAAACCCTATTCACAACGCACCACCGCCGACCTGAGCGGTCAGGCGACCGCAGGTGCATTGAATGGGAGCTTTTCGGGCATCGCCGATTCCTTGTGCTTCGCCCTACAACCGCCGCCGATCCTCGGACTCGGCAACAGCAAGGGTTTCAAGCTCTACATCCAGGACCGCAGCAACATCGGTCTGGCAAGGCTCCAGGAGGTGACGCAGGAAGTCATCGGCAAGGCGCTCCAGTCGGGCCTGTTCAGCCCCCGCGGCACCAATACCTACGCGACCATGGGCGTGCCCCAGGTGCGCGTCGACATCGACCGCGAGAAGGTGCTCGCCGACGGCCTGCGCATGTCAGACGTTTCCGATGCGCTCCAGGGCTACTTCGGTTCGGTCTACGTCAATGACTTCAACAAGTTCGGGCGCACGTGGCAGGTCAACGTCCAGGCCGACGCCGCCTACCGTCTGCGTTCGGACGACTACGACCGCATCAAAATGCGGAACCAGGACGGGCGCATGGTGCCGTTGGCCTCGTACATCTCGGTACATGAGATCGCCGGCCCGGACAAGGTGGTCCAGTACAACACCTTCCCGGCCATCGATCTCAACGTCGAGCAGGCCGACGGCGTGTCGCAAGATCAGGCCAAGGAAGCCATGCAGGCGATCCTCGCGCAGACCTTGCCGCCGGGCGTCGGCTATGAGTTCACCGACCTGATCTATCAACAGATCCTCGCCGGCGACACCGCGATCTACGTCTTCCCGTTGTGCGTGCTGCTGGTGCTGCTGGTGCTGGCCGCCTTCTATGAGAGCTGGGTACTGCCGATCGCCATCGTGCTGATCGTCCCGATGTGCTTGCTGTCGGCACTCGGTGGAGTCTGGATCGACGGTTTCCTCGGCGCGATGGGCATCGGCATCGGGCACGGTGACAACAACATCATGACCCAGATCGCCTTGATCGTGCTGGTGGGACTCGCCTGCAAGAACGCGATCCTCATCGTCGAGTTCGCCAAAGAGGCGGAGCTCCATCAGAAATTATCGCCGATGGAGGCGGCGCTCGAAGCCTGCCGTCTGCGTCTGCGGCCGATCCTGATGACCTCGCTGGCCTTCATCATGGGCGTCTGGCCGCTGGTCAGCGCGACCGGGGCCGGCGCAGAATTGCGTCATGCCACCGGCATCGCGGTCTTTGCCGGCATGATCGGCGTCACGCTGTTCGGCCTGCTGCTGACTCCCGTTTTCTATGTGGTCCTGCGCACCCTCATCGGCGGCAAACTCAAGCACACCGGTGAAGATCAACCTGCAAGCGAAGCGGAGAAGAACTGACATGCGTATCTGGTCGTTGATGCTCTCGGCGGCTATCGCCATCTCCTTCAGCCCATCGGCACTGCTCACGGCCGCCGAGGGCGATCCCCGTCCCCTGTCGCTGGAGCAGGCGGTTCGCCTCTCGGCGACGGTCGCGCCGGTGGATCTCTCCCGTCTGGACACCGCCATCGCTCGCGCCGGCTTCGGCGCCGAGCGTGCGGGCCTTCGACCCGACATCGAAGCGGTCAGCAGCCTGGTACGCCAACGCGCGTATCAGCAGTTCGACAACGTCCCCTCCGCCTACTCGCCGGACAACACCATCGATGCCCGTCTGCGGGTCGGTCAGGCGTTGTTCGACCTGGAGACCTGGAACCGGACCGTAGCCGCCGGCCGCCGTCTGGCGGCCGCGGAAGCGGGGACCGCGCTCAGCCTCGAGGCTGCGGCCGAGAATGCCGGACTGGCCTATGCGGAACTCGCCGTCAACGAGTCCCTGGTCGGCGTGCGCCGCGAAGACCTCGCCCTGGCGCAGGAGCTGTTCACCCTCGCGCAGAAACAGGTCGAGGCCGGCGCCAGCGAAGGCATCGCCGCCACCCGCGCCGCGAACCGCGTCGCTGCCGCACGCACGGCGCTGACCGCTGCCGAGGGCGCGCTGCGCACCAGCAGCATCCGCCTGGGGCGCGCGCTGCGCCTGGACCCGGCCACCACTTTCGTCGCGAGCGATAAACTCGGGGGCGAGATGGGCGGATCGAATGCGCCGACGGGAGTGGACGAGGCGGTGATGATGGCCCAGCGCAGCCGACCGGAATTGCGCGTCTCGGCAGAGACCTTGGCGGCGGTGCAGGCCGATTTCCAGGCCGCGCGTGGCGCCCGCCTGCCGAAGGTCGATGCCTTCGCCGATGCTGCCGCATCGGCCCGGAGGTCGACGACACCGTCACCACCTGGCGGGTCGGGCTGGAGCTGCGCATCCCCTTGATGAATCGCAGTCGGTACGACGCCGAAGGTGCCCGTTACCGCGTCGAACAGGAACACATCCTGCGCGAGGACCTCCGCCAGCAGATCTCCGCCGAGGTACGCACCGCCAAGGTCGCCCTCGACACCGGCATCGCCGGATTGGAGTCCGCGCAGGAGGAACGTCGCCTTGCCGAACGCGAGCTCAGCGAAGCACGCACGCGTTTCGGCGCCGGTGCGGCCGGCAATCTCGAACTGGTGGAAGCCCAGCGCAGCCTGACCACGGCACGTGAGCGGGTGGTCAACGCCCAGAGCATCTGGACGCGGGCGCGCATCGGCTTGGCGCGAGCGGTGGGGATGGCGACGACCTTACGGTGAGCATGCCACGCCCGTGGGGAAGGTTCGCGGCCCCTCCCTCTGCAATGCCACGTCCGACGGCTTCCATTCCGCCGGTCGCCATTCCCGCACGAGCCGCTGCGCAAGATCGAGGAAGAACGCGCCGGGAATCCACTCCGCTCACCCGAACGCGGTGGCACCGTCGCACGACTGCTGACCAATAACTAACGACCAACCCAAAGATCATCTGACGTAGGTGGTCACTACGGCACCACGTCGACAACCGCGGAAAACCAGAGATCCTACGACGGCATTATTGTACCTGCTAATTCTGGCGGCCGAACGCTTACCTTGCTTCCATGCGTTGATGATATCGCAGCAGGAAAGGCGACTAGGCATCATCTCGGTAGCACGGTCACCTCGATTACCTCGCCCGTGAAAGCGTCGATAATCACCCGATGGTGGCCACCGGACACAGATCGGTTCGTCCTTAACTGGAATACGTTGCCCTTATCACGCAAGGACGTGTCTTCTGGGTCGAATACAGCCCCCCTGCCCAGCAGCACCTGGAACGCGATCTCGCGAGCCTGTGCGGCTCGGATCCCAGGGCTGCCGTGTACCAACCGTCTGTAGAGCCTACCTAACATCGGACAACCTCATTCACAGGGGCATTCGATTTCATCTTCATAGTCGTTGGGGAGCGTCAGCATTCCCAACATTCCGCCGAGGATACCGATATCACGCATGGGATCAGCGTACCTCAAGGCAACATTCAATGCCCTGTCGACCGATCCGAGCGCATTCAATTCGGCCTTGAATTCGCTCAGCACCATCGCCAGATCGGATGCATTCCTGAACCAGCTACGGACATGCCGCAACGCCGTCGGGAGCGCATTTATGGTACTGAGATGCGACGCCTCATGCATTATGGTTTCTACAATCTCTGGGATTGTATTTCTGGAATTTATGGTGACCAGGCCGGTTATATCGTCGACCTGCCCAAGGTTACCCCCTCGACCCAGATCCCTGAACACATGACCACCTGGTGACTTGATGAAGCCCGGCTTCACATTTCCGAACAGATTCCTCAGGAATGATCGTCCAAATTTTTTCGCCAATAGCTTCGCCAGCGCAGCACCTCCCAAAGCAGCCGACGCGTAACCGCCCACCTGGAATGCGGTCGAACATTTGGCGACACGATCGATCGCAGCTCCTCCCTCATCGCCATAGACCGACTGAGCGATGAAGCGCGAAACGTCGGTCGAGACCCCAAAGGTGAGCGCATCCGCACCACCGGAGAGGAAGCTCAGGCCTGCCTCGGCCTCATCCAGCGCCCCGATTGCGAGATCGAGCCCTAGTCCGTACCAATCAATGAGCCCGGATGCGTCTATCTTATTGGGAATATTGCCGTGGGATAATGTGTATACATTGTCTGAGAACATCTCCCTGGACTTACTAGACGATAGGATCCCTTCAGCGAAAATGGTCTGCGAATAGATTCCCAGGCCATTCCCCTTCGGTCCCGACCGGATTATTTTCGCCAGATTCAGCAGGGGATCACGTTGGAGGAAACGGCCTACCTCCGGATCGAAGACGCGCGACGGAGTCAATCCCAGTTGCCTTCCTCCGATTTTCAGGGTCAGCCAGTTGCCCTGGAAGCCGATGTCGTTCGCCATGGCCGGAGTTAATCCGCTTGGCGGCACGATCTGGCGTCCGAATGCATCCCTGGTGTATACGACCTGGACTCGACCGAGGGTATCAGTGATCCGGTGAACCGTGCCTTGGTGATCGGCATGCAGGAATTGGGAACCCATGGGGGCACTGGGACGCTGGACCTCGACGATCGAGCCGATGCCGGCCGTGATTGGACGCCCGTGGACATAACGGGCGATCAGCGTTCCCACCGCATCGCGCTCTTCGAGCTGATCGAATCCATCCCATGTGAAGTAGGACGCCTTGCCCGTATCTCCGCGCACCATCCGCGTCCGGTTCAGTTTCCCGTCATAGCCGAACGCCCACGGCTGTCCGCTCGCTACCGGCGGAATGATCCTGGTCACCAACCCGTGCTGTCCGTACTCGAAGTAGGTGGTGCCCACGGTCTCGACGATGCGCTGCGTCGAGCCGGTGCCGTCATAGGTGTAGTAGGCCCCCTGATTGCCAGGAGTCACCCAGCGCTTCGCCAATCCACTCGCGGCATTGTAGACGTAAGCCGTCGAATCGATTGCCGCGCCTGCGCGGCCGGTCCGTACCG
>JANPIY010000427.1:0-3285 GCA_031425255.1 Planctomycetota bacterium | reverse complement strand
CCAGTTCGTGGGCCATTCCGGTAGCCACGCCGGGCTCGCAGGTCATACGTAATAGGCGTTTGCCCATCGGACCCTCTGCATCGCGCTTTCTGGGAAGCCGGTGAGCTACCCGATCGAGATCTCGTAGGATCGGTGCATGCTCGAGACGTTCTCCACGTGGCCCGCGGTGTGGCAGGCGCTCGCGGCCACCACTTTTACCTGGGGTCTGACGGCCATCGGCGCAGGCGCCGTCTTCTTCTTCAAGGATGTCAGCCCCAAGGCGCTCGATGCCTCGCTCGGCTTCACCGCCGGCGTCATGATTGCGGCGAGCTTCTGGTCGCTGCTCAATCCGGCGATCGCCCTCGCCGAAGAGATGGGCATGGTGAAGTGGGTGCCGCCGCTCATCGGCTTCATGGCCGGTGCGCTGTCCATGCGACTGGTCGACTACGTGCTCCCCCACGTCCATCTGTTTGGCCAGATGGAGGAGGCGGAGGGCCTCAAGACGCGGTGGCGCAAGACCACACTGCTGGTGCTGGCGATCACGCTCCACAACATTCCGGAAGGACTCGCGATCGGCGTGGCGTTCGGCGCGGTCGCGGCCGGGTTCGATTCCGCCAGTTTCTCCGCCGCCGTCGCCCTGGCGATCGGCATCGGCATCCAGAATTTTCCTGAAGGCACGGCGGTCGCCGTCCCCCTGCGGCGCGAGGGACTCTCGCGCCGCAAAGCCTGG
This sequence comes from Planctomycetota bacterium, assembly GCA_031425255.1. Lineage (GTDB taxonomy): Bacteria > Planctomycetota > UBA11346 > UBA11346 > UBA11346 > BOG-1363. The sequence continues at coordinate 2,576 of JANPIY010000427.1, read as the reverse complement.
TGGTACGGTCAGCTGTCGGCCACCGTCGAGCCGGTCGCCGCGGTCATCGGTGCGCTTGCGGTGGTGGCGATGCGACCGATCCTGCCCTATGCGCTGGCATTCGCGGCCGGAGCCATGATCTTCGTCGTCGTCGAAGAGGTCATTCCGGAGTCGCAGCGCGGCGGCAATAGCGACCTGGCGACGCTGGGCGCGATGGTGGGCTTCGCGGTGATGATGACGCTCGACGTTGCGCTGGGGTAACCAACTCAGGAGAGCCGGTGAGTGGTGGCGCATTGGCCACGATGCGCTACCTGGCGGCCGCGCAACACCGCGGAGTTCGAGCGGGTGCGTGACTTGAAGCTGGAGAACTGGACGCTGCCGGCGCGTCGTAGACGATGAGGCCTGGCGCCGCATGGGAATGGACCGCAAGCTTGCGCAAGCGGATCCAGACCCGCGCCAAGCGGGGCGTGGGGTCAGAAGTGCGGCATTCTCTCCGGCAGCAACTCCCGTCGGTCGAGCCGCCCCCAGGTCCAGCCGACCGCCGCAAGCAGGATCATCGACCCAGGTGCCAGCGCCGGCGTGGCGCCCGTCAACGACTCGCCCAGGAGCTCACCCCCCGATAGTTCAGGGTCCAGCTCTCTCGCGAACTCGACATTGCCGTTGAGGTGCAGCACCACGCCGGACACGCCACCCAGGGCGATGATCACCATGAGGCCGAGGAATACCCGCCGCATGGCGTCGGTGGGCTTGCCCATGTGCAACAGCAGCGCCAGGCACCCTGCCGCCAGCAGGGCCAACGGCATCTTCTGCCAGGTGCCTTCCGTGTGCGCCATCAGGAGCAACTCGGCGCCGGTGCCGAGTGAGCCCCCGAGGAACGTCAGCTCGAGCAGACGTTGAGTGGTCAATCGAGCGTCACGTAGCGCTCGAGGCGCGCCACTTCCCTGGCGTCGACGTACTTGCCGATCTCCCGACGAAACTGGGCGAGGGCCTTGTACGGCCGGTATTCCTTGAACTCGCGCAGCATCCGTTGCCCCATCCGGGGGATGCTCATGATGTCGGCGTCGCTGGCCGTGTTCAGGTTGATGGGGACGAACACGAACGGGTCGAGGGCCGCCATCGCCTGCTCGCCAATCGCGGCGCCGACGCCGGCGCGGAACTGGGCGAGCGTCTTGTAGGGGCGCCCATTCTTGACGGCGGCCATCGTGGCGGCCGTCATGCCGGGCACCAGCTGGAGCTCCTCATCAGGCGCGAGGTTGACGTTGACCTGCACGAAGAGCCGAAGGTAGACCTCCGCCCGTTGCGCCGGCGTGAGCGACGGCAATGCCGCGTCGAGTTCGGTCGCCACCAGGAATGGACGGCGGCCCATCAGACTCCGCACCAGATCCGGCGTGATGCCCGGCACGGCCGCCAGCTGCTTCTCGGATGCGGTATTGACGTCGAGCACGTCACCGCGGCGCCCCGCCTGGCCCTGCGTGATGCCTGGCACCAGCAATAGCAGCACGACACCAAGCACCACACGCACGACGGTCATCCGTCTACCCATGTCTTTGGTCCTCGTCAGAACCGGATCCTGACGCCGGCCTGCACCATGCGCGGAATCCCCGGCAGGATGCCGCGCGTGCGGTCAACGATATACAGTTCGTCGAAGGCGTTCTTGACCGTCAGAAACAACGTGCTGCGCGCCATCGTGTAGTTGACCGCGGCGTTCCACACGGTATTTGCGGGAATCAATCCACGCTGGCCATCTGGCGTGGGCGCCACGGTATTGAGGTCGTCGCCAAACTGGGCGCCGGTGCGGACGGCCTCCAGCGACATGTCGAGGCTGTTCACCGCGTACCCGAGGCTGATGGCAGCCATCTGCTCCGGAGCATAGGGCAGCCGGTTCCCGCTCACGCTGGTCGTGGCGAACCCCGGGATACTGCTGAATCGTGTGCCAGTGAACTTTGCCGTGGGGAGGTACGTGTAGGCCACGCGCGCGTAGAGGTCGTGGATCGATCCAGTCAGCGGCGCAGTGTCGACCTGCGCCCGCAGCTCGATGCCCTGGTGCAGGGTTGACCCGCCGTTGGTGAGCGTCGCGCCGACGCCGCCTGCCAGACTCGCGGGCACCAGCTGGTTCTCGTAGTCCATCCGGAAGAACGTGGTGTCGAGGCTGATTCCTGGTCGCATCGAGCTCCGGAAGCCCGCCTCGTAGTTCCAACTCAGCTCGGGATCCAGATCGATCACACCACCCGTGTTGGAGATGACATCCTCGGTCCGCGGCGGCGCGAATCCACGATGCGCGCCGGCGAAGAGCGTGACCCGCTCCCCGGACGTGTGCGACACGCCAATGCCGGGGATGAGACGCGTGAGGCTCGCATCACCGGTCACCCCAACGCCTGCGCTCGCGAGGCGGTTGGTGCGCCTGAAGCTCACATGCTCGAGCCGGACGCCCGGCGTGACGGTCCAACCATTCAGCAGGAAGCGGTTCTCGAGGAAGCCAGAGTACGCCTCGTTGGTACGCAGGTTGCTCTCGACCAGCGCCCCGGAGCGGGCCGTGGGTGTGCTGCCGTTCTGCTGCAGGCGATCCTGATGCTCGAAATGTGCTCGCACCCCGAACT
>JANPIY010000426.1:0-14982 GCA_031425255.1 Planctomycetota bacterium | reverse complement strand
CCCAGGAGGTGCAGGCATTGCCCACCTCCCTGGAGGTGATCACCACCGTCTCGACGACCCCCAACGGCATCGCCTACTGCGGGATCGGCCATACGACCTCAGGGGTCCGTGTCGTACCCGTAGGCGTTACGGAAGGCGTGTACTTCACGCCTTCACGTGAGCATTGCCTGAGTGGCGTCTATCCCATCGCCCGTCCTCTCTACATCTACATCAACCGTCCACCTACGGGGCCGCTGGAACCCGCTGTCGGTGAGTTCCTCCGGTTCGCCTTGTCCAAAACGGGACAGGAGGTGGTCGACATGCAGGGCTTCTATCACCTCTCGGTGGACCTGAGCCGAAATTCCCTGGATCAACTGGACGCCATTTCCGCGCAGCCTGATCGGTGAGCGCACAGGTTCGCATGCGGCAGTGAGGTGATCAACGCGAGGGCGCGGCCCTGCCCCCAAAGCTGGTCTAGGCACCCACTATTTGTCCATGATGGAGGAGGCGACCACCGCCATCGCAGCGATCAGTTCTCCACGAGCGTGCGATATCCCGATCTTCCCATCTGGGCCTGCACCGAACCCGGGGAGACCAAATGGAAAGATCTCTCACGGGAGAGGGTGGTGAACTCCTTCAATCTCTTCCGCAGGCTGGTCTGTCTCACGGTGGAGCAGGAGACAACCGATAGCAATGATTGCCGCGAGCATGCAGCACCCCCACAGGACCAGATGAGGGACCTTGGGCATGAGCACGGCTGCCACGATTCCACCACTGAGGTAGCCGGCCACCAGCATGGTGAGCAGCAGTACCTTCCACCCGATCAACGGGCGACCGGTGACGTGCGCCCCGAGCATGAAGCCGAGATCGGTGATGATCCCGGTGACATGGGTGGTGCGCACGACCAGGCCATAGTAACTGCTCGCCATCGCGTTCTGGATGCCGCAGGCGACCGCACCGAGGACGACCGAGGCGTGCATCCCGCCACCTTGCAGTGCGGCGGCCAAGGCGAGCACCGCAGCCTCGCACGTTAACACCAGGGCATAGCGCCGCCGCGATGCGAGGGTGCTGCTGCCGACCAGCGCCCCGGTGAGGACGCATCCGAGGGCGAACGCGCCGACGATCAGCGAAATGATGACCAGATCGTCAAACTGCTGCGTGCCGAGATCCATTCCCAGGCGCGAGACGGCTCCGCTCATGTGGCTGACCGGCACCGCATAGTGTGACAGCATGACGACATTGATCGCGCCGGCGAGGAGGGTGAGGGCGAAGCCGCCGACGAAAAACAATGGCTGTGGGCGGCCGGAGCGGGCAGATCGGAACTCGGTGTAAGGCATGGGGGCGTTCGTCCGCGCGGGCGTTGTGCCGCGTCGGCCAGCGACCATCCCGAACGGGCCGATGTGCTCAAGCCTCCGTCCCGCGTCGTGAGCGGATGCCCCCCTGGGGACCAAGACCGCGCCGGAAGGCCTCAACGGGCTGCTGTCGCCGTCCAGCACGAAACCGGGTGTCTCTCGAAAGCGTCCGGAAAATAATTGCGATGCAGTCGTGGGGTGGCCCGGCCGCCGTCCCTGAAAAGCTAATATATGTGGCCGCAGAGGCGCAGAGACGCAGAGGTGAAAAAACTTTGCTTCGCCTTTCCTCTGCGGCTCTGCGGCTCTGCGGCTCTGCGGCCGATTTTTTTTAGATCAACATGATGAGCCAGCCGCCATTCAGCGCGACGGAGGTTCCGTGGAACGTCCTCTCCGCCTCGACCACCACCACGGCGATCCGACCCAGCGTGGCACCGTTCGGGCGTACTCGTCGTAAGCGGCACCAAACCGCGCCCGCAGGGACGGTTCCTCATACCACTGGAGAAAGGCCTCCATGCCCATCCAGGTCCATCCGGCGCACAGCAGCACAGACGGCGACCACAACAACATGGCCTCGCCCAGCAGGACGAGGATGACTCCGACATACATCGGATTGCGCGTCCAGGCGAAGAGCCCACTGGCCACCAGGGTGGTCGGTGGAGCGCTCGGCGCCGGTGTGCCGCGGCCGCGCCTGACGAACAATCGCGTGCACTCGACGATCATCACCACCCCGACCAGCGCCGGTAACCAGCCGAGATGCTGGTATCCGCCGCGCGCCGCCAGCGCCGGGGCCGCATCGCGCACCAGCAGCCAGGGGACGACGGTGATCAGGGCGCCCGGGACCAGCAACGTGTACAGGGTGGCTCCCAATCCGATCATGAAGGCACCGTAGCCGGGGCATCAACGCAGCCACTGGCAACTCCCGCTTCGGGCTGCACGCAGGTGCGTCTATCTGCTGCTGCTCCTGCTCAGGGCAGACGTGAACCGGGGAAGCGCCGCAGGGCTCCCGTGGGATTCACCGCTGACCAATCCACCGGTGCTCCCTCACCACGGCAGCGGTTCGATGGCCTTCGCCACCCACGCGTCCCAGGTGATCTTCTGGGCGTCGGCCTGGCGCGCGGCCGCCGATTTCGGATGCCTGGTGGCGACCACCTGCAGCCCGGAACGGATCGCCTTGATGCGATCGGCCGGTCGCGCGGCGTCCGGATCGCCGACGCCGAAGGAGATCTCGGCGGCGGTACGCAGTACCAGGCTGAGATCCTCGGCGGCCTTGAGCTCGGCTTGGAAAGCCTTGTCCGCGGCCAGCGTTTTCGCCATCGCGTCGAGCGGTTTGACCATCTCGTCGCCAGCGAACTGGAGCTGGAGACGGTCGAACACACGCTTGAACAACAGCGGTTGCTCGGCGCGGTTGCGCTCGGCCACTGCCAGCTGCCGCTGCAGATGCTGGCGCACCGCTTCGAGCAGACGCTGGGCCTCGGCCTTGTCGGCTCCCTTGGTGCGCTCGCGGAGGGCCTTGAGGATCGGCGCCAAGGGCTTGCTCGTCACCGATGCCGCGACCAGGGCCTCGGCCTCGGTGCGGAGGGCGGCGCTGCTGCCGGGAAGCACCATCGGGCCAGGACCGGTCTCGGCCACGCGGCGCACGTCCTCTGGTTTCATCAGGATGCCTCGGCTGTGATAACGCGAACCACCCGAGAGGTCGCGGCCATCGATGATGAGGTCGCTCACCACCGTCCCATCGGCGTCGACCAGGACGAAACGCGGACCCCCTGCCCAGACGAACCCTGGAATGTGCAGATTCTTCCGCTCGACGAAGCCGACCGTGACCGCGCCGCCCTTGGCGCTCCAGGCGGCGATATTGGCCTTGGCGTCGTCGACCACGAAAAGCGGGACCAGGCTTCCCGGGGGCACGGCGCCGACGAACTCCATGGTCGTCTTCACCGCGAAGGCATTCCAGGCCTCGTCGCCGCCCAGCCCATTCTGGATCAGCAGGACCACCCGCCCAGGTAGGTCGCGGTCACCGATCGGCTGGCCACCGAGCACGGCGCTGATGGTGGTGGCGCACCAGTCGATGTGAGGCCTGGGCGCAGTCGCGCGGTCCACCGCCATCATCCCGGGCAGAGCGGCGACCAGCACCAGCAGGAAACGCCATGGGCAGAGGGCGCCGCTCCCCCTGCTCATTGCCCACTCTCCCGGCCCAGCGCCAGGACCTGGGTCATGCCGGCGGCGAGCTCGGCGTCGTCGCCAAACGGCGAAGCCTCGAGCGTAGCTGCGACGGGCGCCCCCTTCTCAGGCGGCTTGCCCAGCTGCGGGCCGAACTTGCCACGCAGACGCGTGAGTCGTTTACGGGCATCTGCCGCCACCACCTTGGCAGCGGCCGCCTGCGGCAGACCGGCGGCGAGCTTTTCCAGCGCCGCCGCCTGGACGCCACTGGTCTGGACCAGCAGGGCGACCGGTGCCGCGGCCGCGCGGTCTGGGGGATCCGCCTGCTGCAGACTCTCGTTCAGCGTCCGCAGCCGGTTGGTGAGCAGGTCTTCGAGCGCCTTGCGCTGTTTCTGCGCCACCGGGATCAAGCGGTCATCGCCTCCGCCAGGGAGGATGTTGGAGAGCTGCTCGTGCGCGCTGGCGAGTTTGCCGGTGGCGAGCAAGGCCTGCGCCTTGGCGAAGCAGTCCTTGTTCGGTGGCAGGCCGCTCTTGCGCGGCGGGAAGGGACTGAAGGCGCCCTGGCGCGTCATCATCAGCATGCTGGCGAGGATCGCGGTGGGACCGTAGTCGCCGCCCTTCTTCAGGTCGGCGTAGGCCTCCTCGGGCGGCTTGGTGTTGTCGTTGGGGAAGCCGGCGATCGAGCCATCGCTGGCCATGTTGGGGATGAAGTGTTTGTGCAGGTAGAAACCCGCGAACCGCGCGTAGGCCTCGGGACTGGTGCGGTGCAGGGCGGCCGCGACGCCGAAGTGGTGCAGGTTGCCGTTGGCGTGACCCGCACGGATCCGTTCGACGTTCTCCAGCAGATGGCCGCCGATGCCGGCGACCTTGGGATCATCGCCGGCGCCGCTGCTGGTCAGGCCGATGAGCACGTACGACGCCGAGGCCAGGGCGAAGCCGCCGCGCCCGTTCAGGCCATAGGCCACCGAGCGTCCGTCGCAGACCTTGCTGATGTAATCATTCACATCCGCCAGCGCCGGTCCGGTCTCCAGTCCGAGCCGCTCCATGTTGCGCACCGCGGCGAAGTAGCCGCATCCGACGCCCGAGATGTCGATCGCATAGTTCGGTCCGCCCCAACGCGGATTATGGAACCACCCGCCTTCCGACTCGCGGGTCTTGTGTGCGAACTTGGCGCCGAATTCGAGTGCGGCAGCGAGTTCCGGCGTGGTGCCATAACGCAGGCAGTACTCCGAGATGTAGAACATCGACATCGAGGCGAACCAGCCGTCATAGCCCATGCCCTTCTTGGCCCAGGTCTCGAGGTAGAAACGCATGCGCTCGGCGCAGATCTTTGCTTCTTTGGGACTGTTGCCGTCGATCAGGAAGGCGAAGCCGCCCCAGAAGGAGTTGAGCATGCCGGCGTACCAGCCATCGGTGGCCACCTGCTTATCGAAGTGTTTGCGCAGGTAGTCCATGCTGCGTCCGAGCGCCACCTGGCAGGTCGAGCAGGTGCGGTGATCCTCGCTATGCAACTCGGCACCGGGGGCGCTCACGGCCAACAACAGCAACAGGACGATCGCAGGTGGGCTCTGACGCATGACGGCTCCTCGCAAGGTGGCAACGATGTCCTGGTCGGCTGACTTGCGACGCACGGTACGCCATGACAGCGGTTCGCCATGACTTCAGCACAGGCAGCCGGAGTGCAGGCTGCCGCTCCCTGGCCAGCGATCTTGGATGGATTGGGCGCGGCCATCGTCCGTTTCGACCAAATGTGGACGCCGTCGAGTCGGCAAAGGCCGACTCTTACTAACGGGGCCCAGCGAGGTCGAGGCGGCTAAATACCTCCGCTACGGGAGGAGCTCCCGCGGAGTCGGTGGATTCACGCGACGACCCCAGGGGAAAGCTGCAAGAAGGCGCCGCTGTGGATCTAGACTTGCGCAGTTGCCCATAGACTTCGGCCCGTGCTCACAGCGCCGCATGCCATCGCGCATGCAGGAGCCCTTCATGTCATTCCCGTCCATCTGTCGCTTCGTGATGCTCCTGCTGGTGACGTTCGTGGTCGGCCAGGCGGGCGAGGCCGGGCCAGCCGGCGGCAGCATCCAGGGCGGGCTGTGCGTGGTGCTGGGTGCGGATGATCCGGCCCTGTGCGAGAACCTCGTGCAGGAGGGTTCCTTCGTGGTGCATGTGCTCGATCCCGATGCGGCGAAGGTCGACGCCCTGAACGTCCGACTCGCAGGCAAACGCCTCCTTGGACGCGCCAGTGCTGAAGTCTGGAACGGCGCGACGCTGCCCTTCGCCGACCATCTGGTCTCGCTCCTGGTGGTCGCGACCGCCGCCACCATTCCCGAGGGCGAACTGCTGCGCGTGGTGCGGCCGCTGGGTGAGCTGGTGATGCGCGGCGGAGGCGGCTGGAAACGCACGCTCAAGCCCTGGGTCGATGGCATGGACGAATGGACGCACTGGCGGCATGGCGCCGATGGCAACATGGTCTCCAAGGACCGCCTGGTCGATGTGCCGCGCCGTGTGCAGTGGACCTTCGGACGCGACGTGATTCCGGAACGCACTTTCGCGGTCTACGCCGGTGGCCGCTTCTTCGCGTACGAGCGCGACACCATCCTCGCGCGGGATGCCTTCAATGGCATGCCGCTCTGGCGCAAGCCCGCCGACCTCGGCATCTCCCCGGAGCAGAAGGAGGCCGGCTACGTCAACCTCGACCGCCTGGTGGCCGACGGTGGCAAGGTCTACTTCGCGTCGCCCGACGGGGTCTTCCAGGCGCATGACGGTGCCGATGCAAAACTCGCCACGCCGCTGCCGCAGGCCGGCACGCCGTTGCTGGTCCGCATGGTCAAGGACGGTGCGGGCCCAGGGACGCTTGTCCTCGCCGACCAGACCTCGGTGCGCGCGCTCGACGCCGGCAGCGGCAAATTGTTGTGGAAGCAGGTCGCGTCCTCGCCCATGCACCTGGTCGCCGATCGCGACGGCGTCTATTACATCACCGGTGATTTCACCAAGCAGGAGGCGGTGGAGATCTTGGCCCGCGACCTCAAGACCGGCAAGGAACTGTGGCGACGCAGCGACTTCACCGATCCCTGCCCATGGCCGGCGCTGGCGGTCGGGATCTCGATGGGCTACGGCAAACTGGCGTTCGAACTCAAAGTCCCCCGCCGTTGGCCCGGCGGTTACCAGAAATATTACGAACAGTACCCCAAGGCGCGCAAAGGCGGCATCATCGTGCTCTCGGCCAAGGACGGCAGCACCACCACCGAGACCGAATCGGGTGGCGCCGCCGCGCGCCATGGCGAATGGAATGTCGCCTACTGGGTCAACCAGTCGCTACTGCGCAATGCCAGCGTCATGAAGGGCGAGGGACAGCGCAGCGGCATCGCGATCAATCCGCTCAGCGATCTGAGCAAGCAGACGGTGTTCGACGACAACGACGTCGGCGATCGCGGTTTCGGTCATTGTTACCCGCCGACCATCACCGAGCGCTTCTACATCTACGGCCAGCTCAACTTCACTGACCTCAAGACCCAGCAACACTCTGCCAACCAGATCACCCGCGGCGGCTGCGGCATGCGCGTGGGCTACCTGCCGGCCAACGGCATGCTTTACGTCCATCCCAAACACTGCGTGTGTTTCCCCATGCTCGACGGCAATGCCGCGCTCGCGCCGGCCTATGCCTCGTCGCCCGCACCGAGCCATCCCCTGATCAAGGGCCCGGCCTTCGGCGCCCCGCCCGCCGCGCCCAGCGATCCCGCGCGCGACTGGCCGATGTACCGCCATGACAGCTCGCGCACGGGCACGCTCCCCAGCGAGGTGACCGGGCCGCTCAAGGTCCTGTGGACGCGCGACATCCCGACGCCCGACTATGCCAAGGACGCGATCGCCGCCGAATGGCTGCAACACCAGTACCTCTCCGGCATCATCACCCAGCCGACCATCGCCGGGGGCATGGTCTTCGTCGCCCAGCCGGACACCCATCAAGTCGTCGCCCTCGACGCCGTCAGCGGCCAGCCGAAGTGGACCTTCACCGCCAATGGGCGCATCGACGGCCCGCCGACGTGGTATCGTGGCCTGTGCCTGTTCGGCAGCCGCAGCGGCTGGCTTTATGCCGTGCGCGCCAGCGACGGCCAGCTGGCGTGGCGCCTGCGCCTGGCGCCGGACGACCGCCGCATCGCCCAGTACGGCCAGGTTGAATCGCCGACGCCGGTGCCCGGCAGCCCGGTCATCATCGATGACCGCCTGTATATCGGCGCCGGACTGCATCCGCAGGCCGATCACGGCGTGCTGGTGTTCTGCATCGACCCCCTGACCGGCGCCATCGTCTGGCAGAAAGGCTACACCTCGCTCGGGTACGAGGATCGTGAAGGCTGGAGCACGCCGCGCGGCAACGGCAGCATCACGCCGCTGGCAGCGAGCGACAATCCCTGGCGCACCACCGCGGTGCGCGAGTACGAGGCCTTCGACCTGCCGGTCCGCGATGGCGCCAGCACGGTGGCGGTGTCGCGCTGGCAGTTCGACCTGAAGACCGGCGCCGCCACCCTGCGCAAGACCAGCGCGTTCTACGAAGTAGCGGATACCGGTGTGTGGATGCGCCGCCGCACCTGGAGCTACGGCCCGCGCAGCGAGGCGCTGCGCACGCCGTTGGCCGTATGCAGCGGCTCCGCGGTCTTCACCACCCTGCAACCGAAGGGCCCTGGGGCGCGCCTCATGCGCGTCGACTTCGGCAAGGGCATCTCCTTCGCGATGGGCGATGGCACCGCCGCCGGCAGTGACGCCGACAAGGACCTCGACATGGCCCGGCTGCCGTCGACCTCGCCGGTGATCCGCTACCTCTCGCTGGGCGCGAAGTGGAAGGTCGAGGACGGCAAGGCGGCCGCCCACGGACTGGTGTGCGCCGGCAGCCAGCTCTTCCTGCTCACCCAGGCGGGCGTGCTGGAGACCTGGTCGACGGCGACGGGAGCGAAGATCGGCGAACAGCGGCTGGAGAAGCCGGTGTTCGATGGTCTCGCCGCGGCCGGCGGCCGGCTCTACCTCGCTACCGCCTCGGGGAAGGTGATCTGCCTCGGGCGGTGAGGTCCGCTGTGGCGACAGCCGACAGCCGACAGCCGACCGCCGACCGCCTGTCGCTGAACGGTCCGTGGCCACCCGCGCTGGGTACCTGAGGTACACTCCCCCCACGCGGCACGCCGGCGGAAACGCGCGGCAAATCGCTGCCGCCCGAGGAGTGTTCCCCTGATGACTCCCGACGAGCGGCAACGGCACGATACCTTCCTGCGTTTTTATGTCGGCAACGAGGAGGCCCTGCGCGGCTTCGTGCGTTCGCTGGTGCCCACCCGCGAGGATGCCCGCGAGGTGATGCAGGAGGTCGCCGCGGTGTTGTGGCGGAAGTTCGACGATCAGGCCGCGGAGGAGGATTTCCGCCGCTGGGCCTTCGGCGTCGCCCGCTTCGAGGCCCTGGCCTTCTTCCGCGACCGCGCGCGCGACCGCCACGTCTTCAGTGGCGAGACCATCGCCCTGCTGGCGCAGGAGGCGGAGGACCAGGCCGATCCGCTGGAAGCCGAGCGTCAGGCCTTGAACGACTGCCTGCACCAGTTGCCGGACGATCAACGCGCTCTGGTCGAGGCGGCCTACGCCCCTGGGGTGCGCATCGATGACCTCGCCGCGACCATGGGGCGTACCGCGATGTCGCTCTACAAGCTGCTGCACCGGATCCGCATGACCCTGGTCGCATGCACCGGCAAGGCGCTGGCGGGACGGCACACGCCATGACCACCCGTGATGACCTCGCCGGACTCGCCGGGCGTTACGCCGATGGCCATGCCAGCGCGGCGGAGATCGCCGTGCTTGAACATGCGCTGCACGACGATGCGGATTTTCGCCGCTGGTTCGTCCGGCTCCTCCACCTCGATGCAGCGCTGGTTGGCCGACCTGGGATCGCGGTGCCGCAGCCGCCGCTCCCGCAGGCGCGCCCGGCCAACGACTCCGGCAGCATCTGGGCGGCGACCGCGGGCCGCAGCACCTTCGGCTGGTGGGCGCGGACCAGCGCTGCCGCCGCCGCGCTGCTGCTCATCCTGGTCGGCACCTGGCTGCCGGGAGCGCCGGTCGGCGCCACCGCTGCGACGGTGCACCTGGTCGCGAGCACGAATGCGGTGTGGTCGGATCCCGAGAGCGAACTCTCGCTGCGCAGCGGCGACCTGCCGCGCGGCCTGCTGCGTCTGGAATCCGGCAGCGCCGAATTCCGTTTCCCGCTCGGCGCCAGCGCGGTGCTGCTGGGACCGGCAGAGGTCCGCTTCGACGGCCCCCACCTCCTGCACATCCGGTCCGGCCAGGTCCTGTGCCGCTGCCCAACGCTGGAATCACGACTCACCCTGACCACACCGACCACCCGCGTCATCGATCTGGGCACCGAGTTCGCCGTGGCGGTGGCGCCGGACGCCGGTGCGACGCAGGTGACGGTGATCAGCGGCGCGGTGCAGGTCGGCACCCAGCAGACCCTGGTCCTGCATACCGGCCAAAGCGCCGAGATCCGTCGCGATCGGGTGCTGATGCTGACACCGTTACCGGCCGCGACCTTCGCCAGCCTCATCGACGCAGCCACGCCGGTGACCGCCAGCAGCGGGCCGAACCTGCTGCGGGATCCGCTGTTCAGCGGCCAACCGCCGAGCGCATGGCGCCTCACCGAAGGCCATGCCGAGCTGCATCCCGCCGACGGCCGGCTGGCGATATCGGCACGTGGTCACCGGTTCTGGCCGAGTGCCCGTCAGAGGATCACGCGCAGCGGGATCGCCGGTCACCTAGTCGCCGTCAGCGTGGTGGGTACCAACCCATCCGTGGACCCCTTGCAGGAACGCCAGTCGGCGATCCTCAAGCTGGTTTTCATCGATGACCACGGCCGGGAGATCGCCCAGGCCTCGCGCCATTTCCTGATCGCCGGCACGACCAGGCCCGATGAGGCGGAGACCGGCCAGGTCGCCGCCTACGCCCCGGCGGGCACCCATGCCATCGACCTCCAGCTGATGCTCAACGCCCGTGGTCGTGCCCACGGCTCGGCGTGGTTTCGCGAGCCCACCGTGCTGATCGTTCCGGCCATCGGTTTGCCGGTGCCGTGAAGGGTCCACACCGGAGCGCCGCCGGATCACCATTTCCGGCAAGCGTGCGACCGACCGGAGTGTTTCCGCGATAACACTTTTCCACGACCTCGTGCGACCCACCACCCTGGTCACCGGGTTGGCGATGCTCGCCCCCCTGCTGGCCAGCACCGAACACCTGGAATCGCCGAGCTGCCTGGCCGCGGCGACGGTCACCATCGCCAATGGCCAGGCCTCCTTCGCGGTGACCTGGCGCGGCCGGCCGGTGATCACCCAGGGGGGTCTCGGACTGGAATTCGACGGCAGGGCCACGACCGGCTACGACCTCGTCGGAGTCGAGCGCGCGCAGGGCGACAGCACCTGGAAAGCGGTATGGGGTGCGCAGCGCGCGTATCGCGATCACTATCGTCAGCTCACCGTGCGCCTGCGGGAACGCGGTACGGCCAGCGAAGTCGACGTCGACCTGCGCACCTACGACGAAGGCGTCGCCCTGCGCTACCGGGTGCGGGCGCATGATGGACGCCAGGACGTCACCATCACCCGCCGGCTGAGCCGGTTCTCCTTCACGGGTGACCACCGGATCCACCTGCGCGGCCAAGCACCGCCTCATCGCGGTCATCCACGACGCCTACCTGCCGAACGGCCTGAGCCGCACCTGCCCAATCTGGTGAATGTCGAAGGTGTCGCCGGCGAAGAGGCCGAGCCGTCGATCGCGGCGCCCATCAAGTCGCTGCACGACGTCATGCTCCCGTTCACCCGCGGCCTGATGGGGCCGCTCGACTACACCCTGGAGTTCTACAAGACCACTAAGACCCACTGCCACCAGGTGGAGATGATCGGCGTCTACGACGGGCGTTCGTCGCTGCGCGGCGGCCTGCGGACCTGGTCGACCGGTGGCACCGGCGGCAGCGAGGTGGAGTTCATCCGCCGCTACCTTGGACTGTTCGATGAGGAACGGGTCGCCACCAAGCTCGTCCGGTGGGTGACCGTGGCTCGTCGCGCTGGCCGCACGTGGTTCGTCGCGACGCTCGGTGGTCCCGCGAGAGCGACCATCCCGTTGAAGCTCGATTTCCTCGAGCCGGGGACCATCTACCGCGCGAGCATCCATCAGGATGTTCCCGGGGCGCAGAACGCTGCGCACCCCCAGGGGACGGTCGATGCCGACAGCATCATCACCGCGACCTTGGAACCTGATGGCGGCCACCTGCTGATCCTCGATCCGCGCGACTGACACCTCCGCTCGCCCACCACCCACTCGACTCGCCACCCGTGCCGGAACACGCCATGGATCACTACCCGCCCCTCCACGCCGTGGATCCGCTGCGCCTGGCCTTCGCACGCGTGAGCACGCTGCTGCTCATGGCGATGATGATCCCGGTCGCGATGGCCGCTGAGCGCGATGTGCCTGGGCTGCCGCGTGTACTGATCATCGGCGATTCGGTATCGTGCGGTTATACCCTCGCGCTGCCTGCGGCCCTGACCGGCCTGGCGAACGTCCACCGCCCGCCACAGCACTGCGGCAGCACCGTGGTCGGACTCGCCAACCTCGAACGGCGGGACCGCGGGAACGGCTGAGCGGACCAAGGCAGGTCAGACCACGCCCTGGGACATTACCGATCTCGTTAATCAACATGTTGAGAACGACCGCGACCCGTCACGATGCAACGCTCCCGTCGTGCGATCCACTTACCGATCACCATCCGTTCCCTCACGTCGCAGGAGATCATCCATGAGCACCACCAGCCGCATCCAGAACCTCCGCCTCCGGCTCAAGCACCGCGCGCTGACCAACGTGTCGCTCACCGCCTTGCCCCAGCTGCAGACCGAGATGAGCGGTCAGCTCTATTGGATCAGCGACCGCCTGGAGGACGGCAAGCTCGGGCCGGAGGAGCAGCGCATGACCCTGGTCGAGCTGCGCGAACTGCGCGACGACATCAGCGCGGTGATCGAGATCCTCGAAGATGAAGGCGGCTGAAGCGATGAAACCATGGTTCCTGATCCTGTGCCTGGTCGTGGCCGGCACCGGTCGCTGCGCGTTCGCGGCCTCATCCCCCGCGGCGGATGCTGCCCAGCTGCGACGCGTCGCCGATGCCGTGCTGCTGCAGACCACCCGCCGGCTGATCGACCGTACGAGCGGGCAGACCTACGATGACAGCACGGGCCTGGCAGCGAAGCCCGAGCTCAGCATCGAGAGCAAGTTCAACGCCTGGTTCTATCAGACCTGGCTGCTCGCCGACGGCATGCGCCGCACAGCGCATGCACTCGACGAACCGCGCTACCGCGACTACGGCGAACGGAACCTCGACTTCATCTATCACCACCTCGACTACTTCCAACGCCAGCGCGATGCGAAGATGAAGGCCGCACCGGTGGGCGACGGCTCGCTCTCGCCGATCGCCTTCCACTTCCAGATCACCTCGTTGTGGCACACCGGCCTCGCGCCGCTGGTGCGCGAACGGTACGCCGCCACGCAGGATGCGCGTTACGAGCCGTTCCTCGCCCGTATGCGCCACTTCCTCGCCGAGAATCCCCGTTTCGACGACGGCGCCTTCTATCGCAAGGGCAAGGGTCTGATGACCGACGATCCCTACATGACCGTGCCGTTCCTGGTGCGCGAATGGCGGGCCAGCGGCGAAGCGCGGCACCTCGATGCCGCCATCGCGCAGATCACCGGCACGCATACGCGGGTGTTCGACGCCGAGGTCGGCCTGCTGCGCCACCTGTGGGACCTCAAGACCGGTGCGTCAGGCGCGCAGTTCTGGGGGCGTGGCAACGGCTGGATGGTGCTGGCGCACGTCGAACTGCTGGCGGCGTTGCCGGTGGACCATCCCCGTCGTGGCGAGGTGCTCGCCGCCTTCGTGCGCCATATGGAGGGCATGCGCCGCTGGCAGGATCCCGTCGGCGGCTGGCATCAGGTGCTGACCGAGCCGCGCTCGTGGATCGAGACCTCCTGCACCGGCATGATCACCTACGGCCTGGCGCGCGGCGTGAACGAGGGCTGGCTCGACCGCTCGTTCGCCGCGGATGCACAGAAGGGCTGGGCCGCACTGCAGGCCAAGGTCACCGCCGACGGCGACCTCATCGACGTGTGCGGCTCGACCGACACCGGTGACCTGGCGTACTACCTCAAACGCCCGCGGCTGCAGGGCGACCTGCACGGCTTCGGCAGCTACTTGCTGGCGGGGGCGGAGATCGTGCGTCTCGGCAGGGCGAAATAAAAGCCACGCCCGCCAACTACTCGGGACCGACGCCTCCATGAAGCCCACGCTCGTGTTCCTGTGCCTGCTCCTCATCGGCCCCTGCCGGTGCGGCTTCGCCGCCTCATCGCCCGCGGCCGCATTGAAGCCCGGCGACACCATCCTGTGCTACGGCAATCGCTGATCGAACGCCTGCTCGAACACGGCGAGTGCGAGGCGTTGCTCCAACTCGCCGTTCCCGGCGGCGGGCTGAAGATCCGCAGCCTGGCCTGGACCGGCGACGAGGTCGGCTACCTGCTGCGGCCGGAAGGCTATGTCGAACATCTGCGCAGCCTGCTCGCCGCCTGGCCAGCGCAGGTGGTGATCGTCGGCTTCGGCATGAACGAATCATTCGCCGGCGCCGCCGGCCTGGAGGAGTTCCGCAGCCAGTACCTGACCTACCTCAGCGAGCTGGCGCGCTTGCATCCCGGCGCGCAGCTGATCGTGCTGTCGCCGATCGCGGTCGACGACGGTGTCGATGCCGTGACGCGCAACCGCGATCTGGCGGCCTACAGCGCCGTGATCGGCGAGTTGGCGGCCGCCACCGGCGCCACCTGGATCGACCTGTTCCGCATCACCGCTGCCATGCGGCCGACAGGCGGTGAACGCTCGACGCGGAATCAGCAGAGCGCCGACCAGCAGGTATCGCTCGCGCTGAAACCCGGCCTCAACGCCATCATCCAGTACATTCCGGCGTCGCCCGAGGTCTTGGGCGCGATCGGACTGCTCGCTCCGGGTGCCAGCGGCACGTTGACGCTGGCCACTCCGCTCGCGCCTGGGCGTTATCCCTACCGCTACACCTTCCCAGGGCATTGGCGGATCATGCGCGGGGTGCTGATCGTCGAGTGAGTGGCGATCACTTGGACTGCCGTCCGTCGGCGCGACGACTGGTGGGCAGCGATCGGCCTCGTCGGTTGCATGACCTTCAGCGCGGCGCGGCGACCGCAGACCTGGTCATGGCGCGCAATTCTGCCGCACTCAACGCGCGGTTGTGGATCCGGACGTCGGCGAGCAGACCGCGGTATGGGTGGTAACGCGGAATCCTGCCGGTGATGGGATCGACGCCCGGCGCGGTCTCGACCATCACCTCGCCCACCGCTTCGAAGAGGTTGCTGACGTGGCCCATGCGCCCGGCCGCGGTGGCGTCGTCGGTGGTGCAGGTCAGTCCGCTGCGGGTGGCCATGATCA
>JANPIY010000425.1:0-14866 GCA_031425255.1 Planctomycetota bacterium | reverse complement strand
GAGCCAGCTGCGGCTGGACACCACCTCCGTCACCGGGGGCAACACTCTGAATTTCGCAGCCAATACCGATTTATCGAATCTCCGCGCGGGCATGCGGCTGTATCTCTCCGGTTCGGTCAACGCTTCCATCCCACTGACCATCACCGCCTTGGATGACGCCAATGACCGCTTCACCGTGACGGTGGACTCGGGTGTCCTGACCAATACCGGCGTCGCCGAGACAGCCTACATCGGCTGGTTTACCTCATTCACCGTACGCCTTACCAGCCAGCCATCGAACGCGGTGACCATCCGCATGAACTCGGACGACACCGCGCAAGGCAACGTCTATGATTCGCCGACCTTCACCAACGCCAATTGGAACATCCCCCAGAACGTCTATGTCTATTCGGTCGATGATCCCGACGACGAAGGTACTGGCGGTGCGGGCGACCGCTCATTCAACGTGCAGTTCTTGCCAGCCACCGGCGCGGATGCACTCGACCCCGCCTACATCGGTGTCACCCATGCCCCGGCCTCGGTAGTGGTGGTGGACGATGACCGCTCGGCGGTGGTGCTTTCGAACTCAGCCCAGGCTGTCACCGAGGGGGGCAATACCGACAGCTACACCATCCGCTTGAACAGCCGGCCTTCGAGCACGGTCACGGTTACCATCAGCTCCGATAATGGCGAGGTCCTCCCCTCGCCTACCACCAGGGTATTCACCGCCGACAACTGGTTCTCTCCCCAGCAGGTCACCCTGACGGCGCTGAACGATGATTATGTAGAGGGAACGCACGTCAGCAGCGTGACCCATGTCGCGACCGCGGGCGGGGGCACGCTCTACGATGGCGCGGTTACCCTGGTCAACGAGACCGTCGTCGTCGGTATCACCGCCACCATCACGGACAACGACCTCGCCGATTTTGAAATCCAGCCGGCGACTTCGCTCGCCGACCGCTTGACCATTACCGAGAGCGTGAGCGCGCAGATCAAGGTGCGCCTGAAATCACGGCCACACAGTGGTCAGGTGGTTGCCGCCGTGCTCACCGTCAGCAATTGGATCGACATCGGCACCGGTTTGGCCGACCCCGGCACGCCACCGGATTTCGACGGGGGCGGCCTGGCGAGCACCACGCTCACCTTCGACGAGAACACGTGGGATGACTACCAGACGGTATCGGTCTTCGTCCGTACCGATGTCGACAGCCTGCCGGAACGTTTCCGCGTCGACGTCGATACCGACGACACCCTGACCACCGAGAATTTCTTCGATGCCTCCAGCGGAGCGGTCTTCTGCAAGACGCAGGACATCGACACCCCGCGCATCATCGTCACCAACCGTAATGTCGGCGACACCGCCGATGACACCGCGACCGACGTGGTCGAAGCGGGTACGGGGGACAAACTCCGGGTGGTGCTCAGCGTAACCCCGAACCCGACCGAGACGGTGGTGGTCAGCATCGATGCCGGCACCCAGTGTACGGTCAGCCCGGCCTTCCTGATCTTCACCTCGGGCAATTTCAGTGTCGCCCAGACGGTGACGGTGGCCGCGGTCGATGACGCCGTCGACGAGGCGGCCAGCTCGCCGTCGCCCATCAACCTGACCCTGGCTTCATTCGGCGCTTCGATGGGGGCTCCCATCTTCGACTCGACCATGACGGCGACGGTGATCGCCAGCGTCACCGACAACGATACCGCCGGCATCACCGTCAGCGCGCCACCCACGCTGGTGACTACCGAAGCCAGCGGTCAGGCCTCTTTCAGCATCGTGTTGACCAGCCAACCGGCAGCCGCCGTCACCATCCCCCTCTCCATCGGCGGTACGGACGCGGACGAGGCAGCGGTCGCCATCTCGGTGACTTTCACCGCCGCCAACTGGAACCTCGCGCAGGTGATCACTGTCACCGGGCTCGCCGACAGCGTGGACGACGGCGACCGGCCCTACACCGTCGTCACCGGTGCAGCCACCGTGGGTGGACCTGGCGACAGCAATTATCTCGGACGCAATCCGCCAGATCTGCAGGGGCTCAATGTCGATGACGATGGAGTCGGCGTCACCATCAGCACCACCAGCATCGCCATCACCGAAGGTGGCGCCGCGGTAGGCTACACCATCCGTCTCAACAGCCAGCCGACCGGCAACGTCACCATCTCCGTAACCCCTGGCAATCAGCTGACGGTGGGCACCTCCAGCCTGCTGTTCGAGCCGACCAATGTGAACGGCAGGATCTGGAGTACGGCGCGTACCGTCCTGGTCACCGCCATCAACGATGCGGTGGCCGAGACCTCACCGGAGAACGTGCTGATCACCCACAATGCCTCTGGTTCGGATTACACCGGCGTGGCGGTCCCCAATCTGGGTGTGGCCATCACCGACAACGACACCGCTGGCTTCCTCTTCGATACCGTCTCGCTGATCGCCCCGACCGGTTTGCAGGTCAGCGAGGCGGGCGCCAGCGCGACCTATACCCTGCGCTTGCGCAGCCAACCCATTGCCGACGTACGTCTGATCTTGACCAGCAACGATACCGGCGAGGGCACCGTCGACGTCGACGATCTCAGCGCGGGCGAGCAGGACACCCTGGTCTTCACCCCGGCGAATTGGAATGTGGACCGCACCATCACGGTGACGGGAGTCGATGACGATGTGGTGGATGGCGCTCCGTCGTTCTCCATCGTCGCCAACACGGCCCTGAGCGCCGACTTCCGCTACAATGGGCTGCAGGCGCTTCCGGTCCTGCTCTCCGCTACCGACGATGATGCCGTCGGTATCGTTGTGACTCCGACCACTGGCCTGATCACCAGCGAAGGCGGCGGCCAAGCCTCGTTCTCGGTGCACTTGGCCAGCCAACCGTCGTCCGCAGTAACGGTGTCCTATGCATCCTCGGACCTCCAGCAGGGCACCATCGACACCGATGCCACCGCGACTGGCAACCAGCTCACCCTGATCTTCGCACCGGAGAGCTGGAACGTCGCGCAGACCGTGACCGTCACCGGCGTGGATGGCGACAACCTCGACAATGGCATCAACGGAGTGACCTACCAGATCACCGGCGTGGATGTCGACAGCGCTGATGCGGCCTACGCGGCTTTGACTCCAGGAGACGTGGCGGTCACCAACCAGGCGGTGAACAGCCCGCCGACCTTCACTGCGCTCACCGACCGCACCGTGGTCGAGGACGCCGGCGTCCAGGCCATCCCCCTGACCGGCATCAGCACCGGCCAGGCGGGTGAGAGTCAGACCCTGACCTTCACGGCCATCAGCAGCGACACCGGGCTGATTCCCACCTTGTCGGTCTCCTACGTCAGTGGCACCACCGGCACGCTCTCCTTCACTCCGGGGACGAACCAGACCGGCACCGCGACCATCACCATCACCGCCACCGACAGCGGCGGCCCCGGTACGCTGGCTGTGGAAAGCCTGGTCCGCACCTTCGAGGTCACTGTCACCGCAGTGAACGACCAACCCGATCTCGATCCGCTGCCCTCGCCCATTGCGCTGACCGAGGATGCCCTGGTCCAGACGCTGACCTTGGTCGGACTCGGATCGGGCGCGGCCGGAGAGACCCAGACCCTGACGGTGACCGCTGTCAGCAGCGATGTGAGCGTCATCCCCAGTCCCTTGTCGACCAGTTCCGGCAGCAATGTGGTCGTCCTGGTGGCCGGCATCACCACCACCGATTTCACCTATACGCCCGTGGCCAACGCCAATGGCAGCGCCGTGATCACCATCACGGTGCAGGATGACGGCGGTACCGCAGACAGCGGCATCGACACCATCATCCGCCAATTCACCGTCACTGTCGCGGTGGTGAACGACCAGCCGACGCTCGATGATCCCGCCGATCTGGTGGTCGCGGAGGATGCCGGTGCCCAGTCGATCAACCTCACCAATATCGGCAGCGGTGCCGCCAATGAACTCCAGACGCTGGTAGTGACCGCGGTCAGCAGCGACACGTCGCTTATCCCGAATCCGACGGTGACCTATACCTCGCCCGCTGCCGCCGGAACCCTCGCCTTCACGCCGGAGGTGGAACGTGGCGGCCAGGTCACCATCACCGTGACCGTCAGCGACGGCGGTGGTGGTACCCAGACCCGCGTCCAGGCCTTCACCGTGACGATCGAGCCGGTGAACGACGCGCCTGTCGCGACCGTCAGCGCGGCAGCCGGGCGCACGGTGGCGATCGGCGTCAATCGCCTGATCACCACCGGCGACCTCGCTGCCACCGACGTCGACAGCGCGGCCTCCGCCGGACTGATCTTCACCGTCCAGTTGGCGCCCGGCCAAGGTTCACTGCTCCGTGACCAGGACACCAGCGACGCGCCGGTGATTGATGCCGCCGACGCCGTGCTGCTGGGACTCAACGACACCTTCACCCAGCAGGACATCATCGACGGGCGCATCAGCTATACCCATGACGGTGGCTCGGGGGCGAGCGACGGATTCGCGTTCACGGTCTCCGACAGCGGCATCGCCGCCGGGTCGGTCACCGCAACTCCGAGCCTGCCGGCAGTGAACCTCGCAGCGGCTTCCAGCGGTCTGCAGGTATTCACCATCCTCATCGACCGCCGACCACCGGTGATCACCCTGCTGCCTGCGACGAGCCTGGCCTTCACCGAAGATGGTGCTGCCACCGCCATCGGTGGTTCGAGCCTGCTCGCGGATGGCGACTTCAGCGTGGTGACCGGATTCAACGGCGGACGCCTGACGGTCGACTTCGTCAGCGGCGGGACTATTGACGATGTCATCGATTTCGATGTCAGCGGTCAGATCACCATCGCCAGCGCGAATGTGCTCTACAACGGCACGGTCATCGGCAACTTCACCCGCCTCCAGGGCAGCAGCGGTAGCGTGCTGGAGATCAACTTCACCAGCGCCCAGGCTGATCTCACCGCCGTCGCCGAACTGATCCGGCGCGTCACCTTCCGCAATCTGTCGCCGGCGGCGTCCGCTGCGGCAACCACGCCGGTCACCGCCCGCGTCGCCCGCTTCGTCTTGCGTGACAGCAATGGCGACACCAGCACCGCCGCCACCCGCAGCATCGAGGTAACCTCAGTCAACGACGCCCCGACCGATACCACGGTCACCAACCTCGTCACCGGCGTGAACGTCCCCATCAACGGCACCCTCAGCGTGAGCGATGTCGATGGCGATGTCCTGGCGTTCGCCCAGGAAGGCCTGTCCACCCTCGGCACGGTGGCGGTGAATACCGTCACTGGCGCTTACACCTTCACGCCGGCGACCAATCAGAGCGGATTGGGCACCTTCACCATCCGGGCCAGCGATCCGCTCGGTGCCATCTGCGATATCGCCTTCACCGTGACCATCTCAGCCGATGCCGCGACCAGGCCGTGGATCGTCTCCGATCCGCCGATGTTCGCTCTGCAGGGCGACATCGTGACCTACAACATCATCGCCGAATCCCCAGGGACGGTGACTCCTGGGTTCACCATCATCGGGCTCGCCTCGTCGGCCTACGTGCTGTCGGTCACCGGCACCACCGCGACGTTGACCCTGCCGGCCACCACCGTGGCGACTCCAGGCCATCTGAGCTTCGGCATCCTGGTGACCGATGGTCCGCTGACCGGTTTCCAGCCGGTGACCATCGTGGTGATCGCCGCACCGGCAGGAGGCGGCTGATGCGTAGGCGAACACTCATGGGTTGCGGCGCCATCGTAGCGGCGTGCGCCGTACTGAGCTCCTGCGGGGCCGGCGGCATCGGCGGCGGCGAGAGCCAGGGCCAGGTCACCGACGATCTGGGCATCATCACGGCGGATTATGTGATCGTCGATCTCGACAGCGGAGCCCTGGACACCGCCACCGCGCTCGACGACGTCGCGACCAATGCCACCTATCGCACCACCAAGATGGTCTTCCGCGCGGTGCCGGCCGGGACCGCGACC
The DNA here is from genome assembly GCA_031425255.1 of Planctomycetota bacterium. Lineage (GTDB taxonomy): Bacteria > Planctomycetota > UBA11346 > UBA11346 > UBA11346 > BOG-1363. Next base: position 8,980 of record JANPIY010000425.1, on the reverse strand, counting down.
ACCGGGGCAGCGGCGGGAACCTTCGGCGCGCAGAGCGACGAGACCCCCGCCACCAGCAGCCACGTCAAATATTACCTCGCGGTCTTCGAAGTGACGCAGGCGCAGTGGGCCCGCATCGCCGGCGCCAGCAGCACGCCGTGGACCGCCACCGGAGTCGCCTCGGTCGCCGGCTCGGTGGCAGGCGACACGGTTCCCGCCTATGGCCTCAGCCGCGACATCATCGATACGGCACTGGTGGCCAGCACCGGCCAGTGGTCGTTCTCCTTCGACCTGCCGACCGCGCATCAGTGGGAGGTCGCTTGCCGCGGCGGCACCGCCAGCGTGTTCAGCTGGGGCGAACTGGGGGCAACCCCCGCCACCACCGCCGCCACCTATGCCCGCGTGGCCGAGACCGCGCAAGGCGGCACGGGACCGGAAGTGGTCGGCAGCCGCACGCCGAACGCCCTCGGTCTCTATGACATGCACGGCAACGTGTGGGAATGGACCAAGGGCGGCACCGGCACCATCCGAGGCGGTTCCTGGCGCGACTCGGTCTCGATGGCCCGTGCGGCCAACAAGCAGGATCTCGACCGCGCGGTTCCGCACGCTCTGGTCGGCGCCCGTCTCGTCCTGGTCCCCTGATGGCGCGCATGCTGACACCATCCCGCTCGCTCTGCTTCATCCTCTGCCTGAGCACCGCCTCCGCCCTCGGTGCGGCGGAACTCGTGATGCGTGATCTGGTGCTCAATCTCGAATTCCTCCCCGCCGCCTTCGATTACACCCTCACCGACAGCAATGGTACGCGCGAGGGCAGCGACGAGTTCGACTCGGCCCTCGGCATCGCGGTGGGTGGGCGTTATTCCTTCGCCGGTCCTGGGGACAGCCATGGTTTCATCGTCGGTGGTGAGCTGTGCGCGGCGCAATACGCCTCTTCCGATCCCGATGGCCACCTCACCACCTACGGCGCGCGGGTCGAAGGCGGCTACGGCCTGGCGCTCAGCGATCGCTGGACGGTGGCGGCGCTGATCGACGTCGGCTACGGCCTGGCCACCTACGACCTCACCGGCGGCTCATCCTTCCCGAGTCTCTCGGCCAGCGGTTCCGCGCTCAGCTACGGCGCCGGCCTCGGGGTCGGTTTCGCGGTCACCGAACGCGTTCTGGTCGGCTGCGATGTCGGCTACCAGATCCGCTCGCTCAGCCTCGCGGGCAGCGGCATCGATATCGAACTCGAACAATCCGGCCTGCGCGTCGCGCTCGGCCTGACCTACCGTTTCTCCGCGCGCCCACGTCCGTTGGAGTGAGTCATGGCTTCTCACGACCATCCTGACGATCAGTCCCGACCCGATCCGGGTCAGGGGAAGACCCCGCCACCCAAACGGCGTTCGCTCGGCACCGATCCCACCATGCCGATCTTCCTGCATCGTCCGGCAGCGGAACCGCCGCCCGAGGTGATCGAGCCCGAGCCCGCCGCCGACGCAGAGGCCTGGAGCGGCAACGACCAGACCCTGGTCGGCGTTCCGCCGCCAGCGAGCGACGGCAGCGACCGTCTGCCGATCGTGGTGATGGAGGACGATTCCTCCGGTTGGCTCGGCACGGAGAAGACCGCCCTGCCGGCCTCGCGCCCGGACATCGTGCCGGCGCCGGAGGACGATTCGAGCTGGCTGGGCAACGACCGCACCATGGTCGGTGGACCGGTTCCGGCGCTGGTCGCACCCGCGGGCAGCGGCGATGATTGGGTCGGCCGCGACGCCACCGTCATCGGTACGCCGTCGCCCGCGGTGAAGCCCCCAGGACAACAGGGCGACACCACCAATCGTGGCGGCCAGAAGCGTACCAATTCGACGATGGATGATGGCTGGCACCTCAAGGGCCGTCAGGGTCCGCTCACCGGCAAGACCATGGGCGACTACGAAGTCGGCGGCATTCTCGGCGAAGGCGGCATGGGCACGGTCTATCGCGCCAAGCAGATCTCGCTCAAACGCCGGGTCGCGCTCAAGGTCCTGCCGCCGAACCTCTCGGCGAATCCGCAGATGCGCCAGCGTTTCGAACAGGAGGCGACCACCGCCTCGCTGCTCAACTCGCCGCACGTGGTGCAGGTGTTCGCCGCCGGCAGCCACGAGGATCTGGTCTACTTCGTCATGGAGTACGTCGAGGGCACCGACCTCTCGGAGAAGATCCGCGAGAAGAACGATGCCGCCCAGCTGTTCACCCCGGATGAAGCCACCAACTACGTCATCCAGGCCGCGCGTGGCCTCGCCGAGGCCGGCAAACACAACATCGTCCATCGCGACATCAAGCCCGCCAACCTGATGATCACCGGCAAGGGCGTGCTCAAGATCGCCGACTTCGGCATCAGCAAGATCGCCGGCGAACATGGCATGACCATGACCGGCACCGCGGTGGGCACGCCAGCCTATTGTTCGCCCGAGCAGGGCCGTGGCGACCAGGTCGACGTGCGCGCCGACATCTATTCGCTCGGCGTGGTGTTCTACGAACTGCTCACCGGCCGGAAGCCGTTCGAGGGCGCCACCGCCAACGCCCTGATCTACCAGCACAACTACGCCGAACCGACGCTGATCACCGCGCTGCGGGCCGAGGTGCCGGATTCGTACCAGGCGGTGGCGCTGAAGTGCCTGCAGAAGGATCCGGCGAAACGGTATCAGGACGCCGGCGAACTGGTCTCCGATCTCGAACGTGTGCGCGCCGGCTCGGCGCCGATGACCGCGTTGATGAACGCGTTCGGCACCGGCGCCGACGAAGCGATGCGCCGCCTCGGCATCAAGCAGCGGCGCATCTGGCCGTACATCGCCGCCGCCCTGGTCCTGGTCGCGATCATCGCCAGCGTGGTGGTGTGGCAGACCCGTCAGACCGCGGAACAGCAGACCGCACAGAGCGAGATCGGCCGCCTGCGTGGCAACCTGGCGGTGCTCGATCGCGCCGAGCCGGTGAGCAAGGGCAGCCGCGACGACCTCGTCGCGTTGGCCGCGCTGATCGAGGCCGAGGATCCCGATCTCAAGCGCTGGCAGGCCAAGCTCGCCCGCGTCGAAGAGCTGCAGGGCCGCCTCGCCCGCCTGGACCTGGTCGAACTGGCGCCGGCCGAGCTGCGCAGCGAAGCGACCGTCGACCTGGACCGCTACAAGGAGGACGTCGGCAGCGAAGGCGAGGACGCCCAGCGTTGGCTCACCAAGCTCACCGTCTCGCGCAACACCATCAGCGGCCTGCGCGTCACTCTCGGCGAACTCGACCAGACGCCGGTGATCAGCATCGCCATGGCCGAGCGTCTGTCCGCGCCGCTGGCGCAGCTGACCACGCTCGCCGGCGACGGCGATGAGGACGTCAAACGCTGGAAGGGCCGCATGGGCGCCAGCAAGGACCGCGCGGACACGCTGCGTGCCGCGCTGGCCGCACTCGGTCAGAGCGCCACCGTGCTGACCGAGGCCCACCTGACGACCCTGGATCAGGAGCTCGCAGCGCTGCGCGCCATCGTCGGCGATCAGGACACCGCGGTGGTAGCCTGGGGCAACGCGCTCAGCGCCCGCCGTGAAGCCATCGCCGGTCTGCGCAAGAACCTCGCGCGGCTCGACGCGATCGAATGGGCGACCACCTCGTTGCAGGCGGCGGTGGCGGGCGACCTCGCCGCCCTCACGGCGGTGGCTGATGCCAATGATGTCGATCTCAAACGCTGGACAGGCAAGCTCGCGGAGTCCGCCGAGCGGGTCGCCGGCTTGCGCAAATCGCTCGGCATCCTGGATGGGCCGGCGGCCCTCACGCTCGCCCAGCAGCAGCAGGCGGATGAGCAGCTCACCTCCTACCGCGCCCTGGTCAGCCCCGATGACGGTCAGCTCCAGGCCTGGACGGCACGCATGCGCGCCGAACGCGAAGCGGTGGCGGCGATGACGCTGACCCTGGCACGTTTCGACGATGCCAGCCGGATGACCATGGTGGAGCTCGATGCCACGGCCAAGGCGGTGACCACCCTGCATGCGCTCGGTGCGCTGCCGGAGGCACGCAAGCTCCTGTTCGAACGCCGCCTGGCGGAGGAACGCCAGGCCCTGCTCGCCTTGCGCGAATCGCTGCGTGCCCGTGACGGCGCGGTGGTGGCCATCGATCAGCAGCTGGTCGACGACCTCAACCTGCTGGCGCGGCTTGCCGGCGAGGGTGACCAGGACGTCACGCGTTGGCGTGGCCGGGTGAGCGAATACGAACGCCTGCGGATGGTGCTGGTCTCGCTCGATCAGCCGGCGGCGCTGCCGGACGAGGTCGGCAAGCTGCTCGATTCCTTTGCCGCCATCGTCGGAACGACCTCAGCCGACGTGCGCCGCTGGCGCGCCAAGGTGGCGCGCGTCGCTGCGCTGCGCGAACGGCTGGCGCCGCTCGACCGGGTGGTGCCACTGCCCGAAAATGCGCTCAGCGATGCCAACGCCCTGGTGGCGGAGGTCGGTGCGCAGGAATCCCAGGGCAAGCGTTGGTTGGCCAAGGCCCAGCGCGTGGGCGAACTGATCGCCGGCCTGGAACAGGATCTCGCGCCCGCCTATGTCCTGCCGCCGGCTTCCGCCAAGCAGGGCGCGGAACTGGTGTCGCTGGTCGGCGTGGAGGATGAACAGGTGGCGCGCCTGACCACCCGCATCGCCATCCTGGTCGGCCCTGGGCGTCCGGCGTGGTCCTCGGCGGCCGGGCGTGACGAGTTCGGCCTGTGGGCCGATCTCACCATCACCGGCGTCACCCAGCGCCTACGCTATGTGCCCGCCGGAACCTTCCTGATGGGGAGCCCGGAAGACGAGTACGGCCACGAGCGTGACGAGACCCAGGTCCGCGTCACCCTCAGCCAATCGCTCTGGCTGGCCGATACCGAGTGCACGCAAGGGCTGTGGACGGCGGTGGCCGGCCTCGATGACAGCCGTTTCAAGGGCTTGGAGAATCCCGTCGAGCGGGTGTCGTGGAACGACGCGAAGGCCTTCTGCGTCACGCTCAGCACGCAGGTGCCTGGCCTGCGCGCGCGCCTGCCGACCGAGGCGGAGTGGGAGTATGCCTGCCGCGCCGGCGTCGCCGGCCCCTTCATCAGCCACGTCGGCGCCCTCGAAGCCGACAAGCTCGACACCATCGTCTGGTTCGCCGGTACCACCGCCACCACCCAGGGCGTCAAACGACGCTTCGGCAACCGTCTCGCGCTCTTCGATATGCACGGCAACGTGTGGGAATGGTGCGAGGACCGTTACGGCACCTACTCGCCCACTGCCGTCACCGATCCGGTCGGCCGCGAGCAGGAGGCCCGCGTCGCCCGCGGCGGTTCATGGGGTGATCGCGCCGATCGCCTGCGCGCCGCCAACCGCCTCGCGGTGCGGCCCGACATGCGCACGCTGTACCTCGGGCTGCGCCTGGCGGTGAGCGTCGACTGGCCGGCCGGGCACGACCCGACCACATCGACCGCGGTTCTCGGGGCGCCGAGCGCTGTTCCAGTGACCCCGGCCGGAGCTTCTCCACCGTGAGGTGACGCCTAGCGTGCGACCGCGAGGAGCTCCCATGCGTATCGCCCTGCTCGGTCCGTTGGTCGGCGTCCTGCTCGGCTTTCTGTTCGCCCATGCAGCGGGTGCCACCGAAGCCAACATCAACGCCATGCTCGGCGCCAAGATCCTCGACCGGGCCGATTGGGAACCGGTCGATGAGCAGGGCCTGCTCGCCGTTCAGATCGACGTGCGTCCCCACGGGTGGCCGGTCGCGATCGCGGTGAACATGCTCGGTTCCAGCGACGGCGACCGCCGCACGGTGGCCAACGTCGGTACGGTCGAGACCTACGGTGGCGTCACCGAGCTGCAGGTCGGCGTGGCCGGCCTGCTCGCCCTGCCTGGGCACACCACGTTGTATGCGGGTGGCGGCGGCACCTTCGCTAGCGCCCTGCAGGAGACCTGGACCGCGGCGAGCGAGCGGGCCGACTACGGCTACGGGGTCGGCACCTGGGCGCATGCCGGCGCCTTCTGGACCATCGGCCATTTCAACCTCGGCTTCGGCGGCGGCTGGTCATGGGTGCCGCTCGAACTCGACGGGCGTTACGTCGATGCCGGCGGGTGGCGCTTTGGAATATTGCTGGGCGGGAACATCCGGTGAGGACGCCAGCGTAGCGTGAATTGCGGAGATACCTGGATGGCGGTAGGAGAGAAAAACCCGCGGTCACTACACCTCAGATGATCTCCTCGACCACGAAATCATCATAGAAGAACACCTGATCCTTGCGCTTGAGGCTGTCCGCCAGATCGGTGAGCGGCAACAGCATGTCGGCCATGATCGGCGGGCGGCGGCGGCGGATGGTGGGGTTCCAATACGCTAGGCGGCCGCCGCGGCGGCCGCAGCGGGCGAGGCGGTAGAGCAGGGTGTGGAAGGCGGGTTCAGCGAGGTATTCAAAGGTGTCGCTGAGATTGAAGCGATCGACCGAGCGGTCGCCGAGTTCGCCGAGCACGTCCTCCATCGCGCAGAGACGCCAGTCCAGGCGGTCGAGATTCGCGCGGATGGTCGGTACGTTCTCCGGCCGCAGAGCGAACGGTAGGGCCGCTCCATGCGTGCCGGTGAGCATCCAGTGCAGGTAGGGATTCTGCGCCGGATCGAGATCGGTGATCAGGTGTTCGCTGCGCGCCAGCAGCCGGCGTCCATGGGCGAAATCCGTCGACGGCAGGAACGGCACCGAACGTCCGGTGCGCGCCTGCACCAGCCTGGGCAGGAACAGCGTCGCCAGCAGGCGACGCATCGGCGTGTTCCAGTGGCGGTCGAAGAATGCCCGGCGTTCGCTGCGCGTTCCGCCGGCCAACAGGCGATCGATCACCGAACGGTCATGCGCCAACGGCACCAGCGTGCTGCGGAAGCGCACCATCATCTGCTCGAACTTGCCGGCGCTGCCGAGGCCGTGCGCGATGTCCTCCGGATGTTCATCCCAATAGGCGCGGGCGTGGCGCGACAGCAGGCGCCGGCAGGTGTGGTAATGACGATGGCGGTTCTGGCCGCGGCGCGAGCCGAGGAAGATCAGCAGGTCATCATAACTGAGCAGGCGATAGGCCGCGACCCGCAGCTCCAGGCAGGCGAGTTGAGCGGGATTGAGATCCACCGCGAAGACCTTCGCGGGATGACGCGCCAGCAGGGCGAGCGTGTTGTCGCCCGCGCTGGCCACGCTCAGGCAGACGTCGCCGGGCTGCACCGCCAGGGCCTCGTGCAGCACATCCGCATCCTCCCAGCACTGGGCATAGCGCACGGCGGTATAGTCCGCGCCGTAGGCGATCTCCCCTCCCGTGGGGATCAGGGTCGGCAACACCGGCACGTTTGGCCGTCCCGCCACCACCACGCGTTGCGGGTTCATCCGCCGGCGCCAACTCGAATCGTTCTCCCCCTGCGTCCGGCGCGCGCGCCGGGGATTCTGCGAGTCGCTGGATGTAGGATCGGAATGGTCCATCGCCGGTCGGTTCTGCCGCTTGAGAGCGGACGTGGGTGGTTGGGCATCCTGTCGGGAAGCCGGGACAGAGGCAAGCGGAGGTCACCGGACCTGCTGAACCCGGAATCGAGGTGGAGAAAACTGCAGGGTATGCCGGTGAAAGATCCCAATCCCGGATCCAACGCAGACTGATCGCGAGTGGGAAAGCGGCGTATGCGCGCATCCGGTCCTCACCACCCGACGGTCGTATCGGTGGGGTACCCGCCGGGAACGTTGTGCACGGCAAGGCAAAGCATGGGTTGACCACTGCGCCAGGCGCTGCCATTACCCCACCCCTCGCCTGAGCCCGCCTGCTCGGTCCTGCTCGCTTCCTGATCCCGGTCGTGCGGAGTGGTCCCATGTCAGTCATCGTCCGTCTGCTGGTTCTGGGACTCGCGCTGCCAGCGGGAACGCTGCTCGCTGCCGAGGTGTCCGATCCAGCCACCGAGGTGACCATGCCACCTGCCCCGGCGGGGCCACCCCTGGAGCCGATGTTTGGCGAGGTTCCACCGGCGATAGATCCCTGGACTCTGAGCGGTCGCTTGGGTGCCTACATCGCCAATGTCACCACCAGCAATGCCGAGACCTCACGCGACCCGACCATCGCCACCACCACGGCGTCGACCTCGTTCCTCTTCACCTACGAGGGCCAGGCCAATTGGCGATCGGACAAGGACTCGATCGACCATCTGCTCAAGGCGCGTTACGGACGTATCCGCACCGCCGGCCAGGACTGGTTGGAGAACAACGACGAGATCCGTTACGACGGGGTCTATCGACGGACCTTGTGGCGCCCGCACTTCGTCTACCTGGGTTGGGGCGCGGAATCGGTGTTCACCGGTCCGGATCCCTATGGCTACGCCTTCGACCCGACCACCGGCAAGGCCAGCGGCGGTTATGGCCAGCGCTACGAAGACTTCCTGCCCGACAAGAACCACCTCGAGCTGCGCCTCGGTGCCCGCGCCCAGCAGAAATGGGGCGCCAGCGTGACCACCGACGAGGGACGGATCGAGACCGGTATCGAAGGCTTCGTCCGCTACGAACACGTGCTCAAACGTGGCGACGGCGACTACGACGTGCGCTTCTTTGCCCAGTACGAGGGCTTCTGCGAGTTCAATGATCTTGGTCATCTCACCCATCTGGTGACCACCGGCTTGACCGCGCAGGTGACGCGTTACCTCGCGGTCGAACTCGGCCTACGGGCCTATCAGGAGACCACGCCCGAGGAGGACGATGGCACCGGCACCGGCTACGACGAGTGGAGCATGCGCCAGGACTGGCTGTTCGGTCTGACCTACGCGTATTGTGCGATTGGGGCGTGGTCGTGGCACGGGCGTCCCGCCAATGTTGTCAAACTAACGAAGAAGAATCGGCCGCAGAGCCGCAGAGCCGCAGAGCCGCAGAGCCGCAGTGCCGCAGTGCCGCAGTGCCAGAGGAGAGGCAAAGCAGAGTTTTTCACCTCTGCGTCTCTGCGCCTCTACGGCCAAACATCTTGGCTTTGCAGCATTGGCGGGACGCCGTGCCACATCACGTCACACCGCGGCGAAGGCC
>JANPIY010000424.1:0-4964 GCA_031425255.1 Planctomycetota bacterium | reverse complement strand
TGGTGACGGTCAACCAGGGTGCCGAACGCCGCCACATCGCCATCCTGGGCGTGACGGATGAGTTCGATGTCGGTGGGCAAGGGGTCAGGCATGGGGCTACGGTGAGGGGCCGAGTGGGATCCGGAAGTCCGGAGTCGGGTGCGACGGTCTCCGCAAGCATGTGTTACCTTCCCGGGATCTGACACATCACGTCCGAGGAGACCTCCATGCGCTCGTTGACCCTGCTCGCTCTCGCCCTGATCCCCCTGGCCGGTGCCGATGCCCCGCGCGAGGTTTCCGGGATCTACCCGCACCTGGCCTCCTTCAATGGCGGCGGCGAATGTGGTACCGGCGCGGTCGTGCCGTGGGCGGACCGCTTGTGGGTCATCACCTACTCGCCGCATTCGCCCAAGGGTTCCGACGACAAGCTCTATGAGATCGCTCACGACCTGGCCATGACCGTGCGCCCGGAAAGCGTCGGCGGGACGCCAGCGAACCGCATGATCCATCATGAATCACAGCAGCTCCTCATTGGCCCATACGTCATCGATGCGCAGCGCACGGTGCGCGTGATCCCGCCGGCGGCGATGCCGGGACGCCTCACCGGCAACGCGCGGCACCTGACCGATCCGGCGGGCAAGGTCTACTACGCGACCATGGAGGAGGGTTTCTACGAGGTCGATGTCAGGAGCCTGGCGGTATCGATCCTCTACCCGGACGCGAACAGTCAGAAGTCGCATGGCGGGGGCCTGCTTCCCGGTTACCACGGCAAGGGTCTGTACAGCGGTCAGGGGCGCCTGGTCTATGCCAACAACGGTGAACTGTCGAAGGAGGCCCAGCGCGATCCGCGCACGCCGAGCGGCGCGCTCGCCGAATGGGATGGCAAGGACTGGAGCGTGGTGCGGCGCAACCAGTTCACCGAGGTCACCGGCCCAGGCGGCATCTCCGGCAATGCCGACCCGGCGTCGGACCCGCTGTGGAGCATCGGCTGGGATGATCGTTCGTTGCTGCTCTATCAGCGCGCCGGCAGTGGCTGGCAGGTCTTCCGCCTGCCCAAGGCCAGCCATTCCTACGATGGCGCGCACGGCTGGAATACGGAATGGCCGCGCATCCGTGACATCGGCGCACCTGGGAAGGCCGACCTATTGATGACCATGCACGGCATGTTCTGGTCGTTCCCCGCTTCCTTCAGCGAGCGGACCACGGCCGGCATCCGTCCGCGGTCGAGCTACCTGAAAGTAGTCGGTGACTTCTGCCGCTGGAATGACCGCATCGTGCTCGGCTGCGACGACAGCGCGAAGAGCGAGTTCCTCAACAAGCGCAAGCTCAAGGGTGAGATCGCCGGACCCGGGCAATCGAGCTCCAACCTATGGTTCGTCACGCCGGCGACGCTCGACCACCTGGGCCCGACCACCGCGAGCGGTTCGGTATGGCAGGACGAGGCGGTGCAGGCGGGTCAGACCTCCGATCCCTTCCTCTTCGCGGGGTGGGCGCGGCGCGCGGTGCATCTGGTCAATCACGGCACGCGGCCGGCGACCATGGTCCTGGAAAACGACGCCAAGGGCCATGGCACCTGGACCCGGCTGGCCGAGGTCACCGTGCCGGCGGGCGGCGCGCTCTGGCGGCCGTTCGCCGCGGCTGAGGTCGGGGAGTGGGTGCGTGTCATCAGCGTCGATGGCTGCGCCAAGGCGACCGTGCAGTTCACCTACGACGACGTCGATGCCCGCACCACCATCAGCGATGGGATCTTCAACGGTGTGGCATCGATCACCGGCGGTGCGCACCAGGCCGGGCTCATCCGCTCGCGCGGTGAGAATCGCGGCACCCTGTCCTTGGCGGCGAGCCGGGTGGATGGCACGACGGTGAGCGAGGTCGGTTATTATGAGTTGGACGTCGGCCTGCAGCTCAAGCGGGTTGAAGACTCCAAGTCCCACGACGAGACCCGGACCCGGATGGCGATCCCCAAGGAGGTCCTCGCCGTCGATGCCGCCTCGGTGCTGATCATCGATGAGCGCGGGCGGCGCTGGCGCCTGCCGAAGGGTGACGCCGCCTTCGATACGCCTTCGACCATGGGGCTGCTGCGCATCGACCGCGAAGTCGCCACCGAGCGCGATCTGCTCAACTGCCATGGCACTTTCTATGAGCTGCCGGCGGAAAACGCCGATGGCTTCGCCCGGGTGCGACCGATCGCCTCGCACCGCCTGCGGATCATGGACTACGGCTCATTCCGCGGGCTGCTGGTGATGACCGGACTGCAGGAGGACGCGGCTGGCGCGCACATCGTGCGTTCCGCTGATGGGAAGGCGGCGGTCTGGGTCGGCGCGATCGACGACCTCTGGCGCCTCGGTCGTGCCACCGGTGTCGGCGGTCCGTGGAAGGACAGCGCGGTGGAGGCGGGCAAACCGTCGGATCCATACTTGTTCGCCGGTTATGACGCACGACGCATCGCTCTATCGCACGCCGGAACCGATGCGGTGAACGTGGCGATCGAACTCGACCTCACCGGTAATGGGCTGTGGGTGCCGTACAAGACCTTGGCGGTGTCTGCCGGTCAGAAGATCGATTACGTTTTCCCGGTTGAACTCCAAGCGCGTTGGATGCGCGTCACTGCGGATCGTGCCGTCACAGCCAGTGCCGTCCTGATTTACGAGTGACCCCCTTGGAGAGACGAGCCCCGGCTCGCCTTGCTTGGTGGGCCTGCGATATCGGTGATGCCGAAATCAGGATTCGCAGCAAAGGCAAGGAGAGCTGAGGCTCGCCTCTCCCAGGGGATGCCAAGTGCTACGGCGTACCGACGTGGAGCTGCCAGCGCTCGTAGTCCTTGAGCACCGTCTCACCCCACGTGCCGTACCACGCATAGCCGGTGCGACGTTCGCGTGAGATCTCCGACAACGCCTCGCGTTTGACGCCGTCGCGGTCGCAGAAGAACGGTTGGTTGGTCTCCAAGTCGTAACAGCGCGCCCACAAGCGCGGGGCACCTGCATCATCGACCAGCATACGATCGTCGTTCCGCTCGACGATCTTTTTTTCGCGGATAGTGGAGGCGGTGAACCAGCGCACCGCGCCGTCGATCGCGCGACGAACACCCGGATACGGTTGTTCGATCGCCATCAACAACAGCACCAGGCGAGCGCTTTCGCTGCTGGCCACACATGGCAGTTCGTAGGCTCGCGCCGCTGTCGGGGTCAGCGTCATCGCATCGTGCTGCTGACACCAGCCGGTAGGTTGACCGTCGCGGATGATCTGACTGCGCAGGACACAGGCGATCCCGTTATCGAATGCGGTTTGCGCGGCCGTGCGCTGCTCCGCTGGTGTCCAGGAAAACCATGGTTCCTTCGCCTCAGCGAAATCACGCATGAGCGCGAGCACCTCGGTCATGGCGTGATCGTTGAACGTGATGTGTGTGCCGTAGCCGTGATCGCCGGGATCCTTGAGCGAGCGCTGTGGCCAACCGCCGTTGTCGTACTGGCGATCGAGCAGGAAGCCGAGCCCACGTTCGCAGGCGCGTTGGTATTCGACTTTTTTGGTGAGCGTGAAGGCGCGCCCCAGCAGGCGGACCTCGCTCCACGTTGCGCCATTGTCGATGGTCGGGGTGCCGTTCCAGCTGCCGAAGCCTTTTGCTCCGGCAGCGACATCGCGCGCGGTGTGCGCGTCGTAGGCTTTGCACCAGCCGCCGGCCGAGGTCTGGTACGTCAGCAGATTGGTGAGTTGAATGGCTCCGGCATCGCCGCTCAGCCAAGCGTCTTTTTCTTACAGGAGGTGAACGCCGGTGCGGTCCGCAGCGGAGAGCATCGATAGGCCGATGCCTAGCAGCAGGAACGTGCTCCGGAACGTGGCACGGGCGTCTCGCCCGTGATCGTGACGATGCCGCTCACCAGCGTTGTTCCTGATCAAGTCGATCATTGGCATACGTGGCATGATCATGGACGGGACGCCCATGCCACGTGGGAAAACAACACGCCCCTGGGTGCGAAGCACCCAGGGGCGTTATGATTCAACGAGGCAACGATCGCTGGTTCAGTAGCGTCCGCCGCCCTGGCCTTCACGGCGCGGGCCGCGATCACCCTGGTCCCGGCGCGGGCCACGGTCGTCGTCGCGGCGTGGGCCGCGATCATCACCTTGTTCCGGACCACGCGCGGCGCGTTCGGCGCGGCGGGCCTGGTCTTCCGGGGATTCCTCGAGCAGCGCCTTGCGGCTCAGGCGGAACTTGCCGGTGCGGGCGTCGACCTCGATGAGCTTGACCTGGCACTTCTCGCCTTCCTTGGCGACCTCGTTGAGGTTGGCGACGTGCGAATGCTGCCATTCGCTGATGTGCACCAGGCCCTCGGTGCCTGGGATGAACTCGACGAACGCGCCGAAGTCCTTGATCGCCTTGACCACGCCGGAGTAGATCTTGCCGACCTCGGGCAGTTCGGTGAGGTCGCTGATCCAGCCCTTGGCCTTTTCGATCGAGATCATGTCCGGCGAGGCGATGGTGATGATGCCATCGTCGTCGACGTTGATCTTGGCGCCGGTCTCCTCCTGGATGCGGCGGATGGTCTCGCCACCCTTGCCGATGATCTTGCCGATCAGCAGCGGATCGATCTGCACCTGGACGATCTGTGGGGCGTATGGCGACAACTGACCGCGCGCGGTGGCGATCGCGGTGTTCATCTTCTCCAGGATGTGCAGGCGGCCCTGACGGGCCTGTTCCAGCGCCTTGCCCATGATCTCGGCGCTGATGCCGGCGATCTTGATGTCCATCTGCAGGGCGGTGACGCCGTTGGCGGTACCACAGACCTTGAAGTCCATGTCGCCGTAGTGGTCTTCGTCACCGAGGATGTCAGTGAGGATGGCGTAGCGACTGCCTTCCATGACCAGGCCCATCGCAATGCCCGCGACCGGAGCGCTGATCGGCACGCCGGCGGCCATCATCGCCATCGAACCGCCACACACGGTGGCCATCGACGACGAGCCGTTGGACTCGGTGATTTCGCTGACGAGAC
>JANPIY010000423.1:0-8370 GCA_031425255.1 Planctomycetota bacterium | reverse complement strand
GACGAAAAAGACCCTGCTTTGACTTTCTCTGCGTCTCTGCGTCTCTGCGGCCGGTTCTCCTTGGTCAGCTCACCAGCATTTGCCGTCCATGTGCTGAACCAACCCGGTCACCTGCTGGATGTGAAATCAGAATCAGGAAATCTCTGCGCCCTCTGCGCCCTCTGCGGTTCGAGTAGTCTCCTCAGATTTTCCGGTCGTAAGAATCCTTACCGCTGGCGCACCGCGCGGTGAAGTCCACGTCTCATTTCTTCAAGGTGAAGAAGAACGTCGATCCGACGCCGACCTTGGATTCGACCCAGATGCGCCCGTGATGGTGTTCGACGATCTTCTTGCAGGTGGCCAGACCGATGCCGCAGCCATCGACGGCGAGCCCGCCATGGACGCGCTGGAAGAGCTGGAAGATCTTGACGTGGTAGGCCGGATCGATGCCGACCCCGTTGTCGGCGATGGAGAAGGTCCACTCCTTCGCTGATTCTGCGGCAGTGACCCGGACGATCGGCGTGCGCTCCTTGCTGCGGAACTTGACGGCATTGTTGATCAGGTTCTGCAGCAGCTGGGTCAACTGCTCGCTGTTGGCCAACACCTGAGGCAACTTGTCCCCGATGACCTCGGCGTGGGCATTCTCGATCTTGACCGCCAGATTGGCGATCGCGTTCTTGAACGCGATGCCGCTATCGATGACGACTACATTGGTTGCCTGATGGCCCAGTTGCGAATAGGTCAGGATCGCCTTGATCATCTCCCGCATGCGCCGGGCGCCGTCGGTGACGTGGGCGAAATACTTTCGCGCCCGGTCATCGAACAACGCCTCGTAACGGTTTTCCAGCAGGCCGATGTAGCTGGTGATCATGCGCAACGGTTCCTGCAGATCGTGCGAGGCCACGGTGGCGAACTGGTCGAGGTCGGCATTCGAGCGCTGCAGGTCATCGGAAAGGACCTGCAGCGTGCGGGCGATACCGGTGCGCTCGGTGATGTCGGCGATCACCAGCACGATCTGCCGGCTTTCTTCATCCTTGCCCTTGAGGCTGCGCGCATTCAGCAGCATGGTCTTGGGGCCGATGGTACGGAAATGGTGGGTGACCTCGAAATCATCGAAGGTGGAATGATTGGGCAGGATATCTTCGAGCAGACGGCGCAGTTCAGGGATGTTCCATTGGCCGTTGCCCAGGTCGTAGACCAGCTTGCCGATGGTCTCCTGACGATCGACCCCGAAGGTTTCGAGGAACGCACGGTTCGCACTCTCGACGCGCAGATTGGCGGCGAGGACCAGCAATGGACTATGCATGGTCTCAATGATGGCGGCGGTGAGATCGGCCGAGACGCCCAGCGCGGCCGCGGTCTTGGTCAGGTCGGTATTGAGGACCCGCAGTTCGTCATTGATGGTGACCAATTCCTGGTTGGTCGACTCGACCTCCTCCTTGGTGGTCTGCAGTTCTTCATTGGTGCTGCGGTATTCCTCCGTGCTGGACTGCACCTCCTCCTTGGCATCGCGCAGTTGCTCGGACAACCCCTTGTTCAGGTCGACCAGCGAATGGATGTAATCGGTGGCGGCGGCGAGCTCCATGCGCAGCTGGATGACCTCCCTCGGGTCCGGGAGCGGGCCGACACCATCCCCGGCGTCCTGCGGCGGCGCGGGCTGCGTTCGTGCAGCGAGGTCGCCAGGCGGCGCACCCGTGCGCCGCTCTTCTTCGAAGAGGATGAGAAAGGACGTGGCGCTGGTCGGCAGCTTGATCGGGATCACTTCGAAGGAGATGTGACGGAAAGCCTGTTCACGGCGATGGACGATCCCGTCACGGCGCACGGGGACGTTGTGCTGCTTGGCGTCGGCGAGCGCCTCGCCCAGCGCCTCGGCGACGCCGAACGGCACCATGGTCAACAGGTTGAGCGTCGCCTCGCCCTGGGCGGGTTCGAGGAACGGATTGGTGCGCCCGCGGAACTGGATGATCTGCAGGGCATCGTTAACCAGCACGCCGGCGGGCGCGAAGCGCCCCAGGACCACCTGATCGGCGGCCCGCTGGATGTCCGACAGCGACGGGATGATGGACGAGGGGGGCTGCGACATGCCGTGATCACCTCCACGTTGGGTTGAGACTGGCGTCGGCCTGATGCGGCCAGGAGCAGCGATGGCGCGGTACAGGCGGTTCTTCTCGTCGATGGTCTGGTAGAGGTTGGCCGACCGTCCCAGCGACTCCGCCGCGCCGAGCAGCAGGAAGCCCCCCTGATTCAGCGAGAAATGGAAGGTGGGCAGGACGTAGTTCTGCAGCACCGGCCCGAGGTAGATCAGCACGTTGCGGCAGCTGATGATATCGATGCGCGAAAACGGCGTATCGGCCGTCACGTCGTGCTTGGCGAACACGCAGAGATCACGGATCTCCTTGACGACGCGATAGCCGTGCGCCTCTTTGGTGAAGTAGCGTGCGAGGCGGTCGGCCGGGATCTCGTCACCGATGTGGTCGCCATACACACCGAGACGTGCCTTGGCCAAGGCCCAATCGCTGATGTCGGTGGCGAAGATCTGCACCTGCGGCGTGGCATTCACGCTCTTGAGGTGCTCGACCAACTCGATCGCCAACGAGTAGACCTCCTGCCCGGTCGAGCAGCCGACGACCCACAGGCGGATCCCCGGCTGCGTACGATCGGGGCTGGTCAAGGCGGGAAAGGCGACCGCCTTGAGCGACTCGAAGGCCGCCAGATCACGGTAGAAGCTGGTGACGTTGATCAGGATGTCCTTGGCCAGGGCATCGATCTCGACCGGTGTTCCCGCCAGGTACTGCGCGTACTCCACCAGCGTCGGCTTCGACACCAGGGCCATGCGCCGCAAGGTGCGACGCATGATGGTGCGCGAGCGATAGTGGGTGAAATCGATGCCGGTCGCGGTGTGGAGCAGACGGATGATGCGGGCGTATTCCGCCGGATCCTCGTTCGACCGCAGGGGACTGCTGGAGTCGGGAAGGTGCTGAGCGCTGTCGTCATGGAAAAGTGCAGGCAGGCAGGGGAATCCGAAACGCGCGATCTTGGTGATCTCCTTGGCGATGTCGCTGGGCGCCAACACGAAATCGGCGCAGCCATGGCTGATCGCACTCAGCGGCATGCCGGTGAATTCCGCCGTATCGTCCTGGGCGAAGGTGATGCCACCGGCGGCCTTGATCGCCGACAGGCCAAGCGTGCCGTCCGAGCCGGTGCCGGAGAGGATCACGCCGATCGCACAGCCGGGTCGGTCGGTGGCCAACGCGCCCAAGAAGGCATCGATGGTCAGGTGCGATCGCGGCCCCTGTTCCCGCGGCCGGATGCGCAGGATCCCTTGTTCGATGCCGATGCGGGTATTGGGCATGATGACGTAGACCCGGTTCGCCCGGACCTGCGCGCCATCGACCGCTGGTTCGACCGGGATCCGGCTCGCCTTCCCCAGGAGCGCCGGCAATTGGCTCTCGTGGATCGGGTCGAGATGCTGGATCACCACGAAAGCCATGCCGGTGTCGTCCGGGATTTCGGCCAGCAGGAGGCTCAGCGCCTTCAAACCACCTGCCGATGCCCCCACGCACACGATGGGAATGGTCGGAGACGACTCGACCACCGCGCGGTCGGGGTGAAGACGTGAGCTGGTTTCCAGGTCCACGCCCGGGGCATCGATCACGTGATCTCCACTCATGGAACCCCACAACAGGCGGACGGCTACCGGGACGGCATTGAGAGTACGGGGAACTGAATGCGAGATGATTCGCCGGAGGTTCAGCGCTGCCTTCGGGTGACCTTCGCCCGCGCTGCCGGCCAGACTCCAACCCTCACCTGCGCATCCGAGTCAGGTGTGCCGGTGCCATCTGGCATGGCGCCGAGCGTTGGTTACACCCCGGCGCGGTGGGATGGACATGCAGACGACGGTGATGGTCCTGGTGGTCCTGCTGGCGGCCGTCGCCGCGGTCGCGGCCGTCGCGCCACGCCTGCGGGTACCGGGGCCGATCCTGCTCGTTCTCGCCGGGCTCGGAATCTCGCTCACACCGGGGGTTCCCCGCCTACCGCTCGATCCCGATCTCATCCTGCTGATCTTCCTGCCGCCGCTGCTCTACGCCGATGCCTTCAACGCCTCCTGGATCGACTTCCGCCGCTGGCTGCGGCCGATCGCCATGCTCGCCGTCGGGCTGGTGGCGATGACCACGCTGGTGGTGGGCGTGGTCGCCAAGTGGTGTTTTCCGGAACTGCCGTGGGCCGCCTGCTTCATCCTCGGCGCGGTGGTCTCGCCCACCGATACGGTGGCGGCGCAAGCGGTGATCCACCGACTGCACATTCCCCGCCGCATCACCGCGATCATCGGCGGCGAGAGCCTGGTCAACGATGCCACCGGCCTGGTCGGCGTGCAGATCGGCGTGGCGGTGGCGCTGAGCGGCGTCTTCACCGTCACTGGCACCCTCACCACCTTCACTTGGGTCGCCGGCTTGGGCATGATCATCGGCCTGGGAGTCGGCCTGCTCTTCGCCTGGCTCAACCGCCTGATCACCGACACCGCAACGCTGTTCACGGTCTCGCTGCTCGCGCCCTACGTGGCCTTCATGACGGCGCACCACCTGGAGGCCTCGGGCGTGCTGGCGGTGGTGGTGGCGGGGTTCTTCGTCTCCTGGCGCATCCATCAGATCCCTGGGACGGCGCGGGTGCCGCTCTTCCATGCCTGGGAGCTGCTGATGTTCGTGCTCAACGGCTTCTGCTTCATCTTCATCGGCCTGGAACTGCCGCATCTGCTCGGTGGGTTAGAGGGCGGCGGCGGCTGGCCGCTGGCCGGAGCCTTGCTGATTGCGGGCGCGTTGATCCTCACCCGCATCGCCTGGTGTTTCCCCGCCGCCTACCTGCCGCTGTGGATGAGCCACACGCTGCGCCAACGGGAACAGGGGATTCCCAAGCCGCACCATGTCCTGCTGTTGTCGTGGTGCGGCATGCGTGGCGTGATCTCGCTCGCCGCGGCGTTGTCGTTGCCGGTCTTGACCAGGGACGGCACCCCTTTCCCTGGCCGCGACCTGATCCTGTCCTGCACCGCGGTGGTGATCGCCGCCACCCTGGTGATCCAGGGCCTGACCCTGCACCCGCTCATCCATCTGCTCGGCATCCGCGCCGACCAACAGGGTGAAAAAGAAGCGCGTGCGGCACGCGAAGCCATGCTCACCGCCGGTATCGCCCGCCTGGACGCCTACTGCAGCGAGGTCTCGTGCCCGATCGCCGTCAACCACCTGCGCCAGGCGATGAGCGACCATCTGCAATCGCTGCAGGAAAGCGACGCCGCCGAGCGCGACCTCGCCGGCCGCAGGATGGACGTATCGCGTGAGGTCCAGGCCGCGGTGCGCGCTGCGCAAGCCGAGGAACTCCTACGCCTGCGCGACCAGGAGATCATCACCGACAACACCTACCTGGCGTTGCAGCTGGAGCTGGATCGCGCGGCGATCTGATGGGCGACGGTTGTGGCGAACAATTATCCATATCAGAGCGCCACCTCGACGACCGCACAAAGACCGCCATGGCCCGCAAGTCCGTTCATGTGCCGATGGGCTCAGCTTCGACCAGCAGGGGCAGTACGACACTCTCCGCCACCACTCGGCCATCAACGGTCCAACGATCCAGGTCTGGAGCGTTGACATCACCGGCCAGTGCGAGGGTCAAATTCCAGAATCCGATGCCTATTGCAGCCTCACCACGTGGCGGGATGAGGAATGCACGTGATCCGTCAGCATCCGGGACGATGGCGAGCACGCGCGCTGCGCCGCCTGGCAGCATGGCCGCATACTCATGCACGCACGTGCCGGTCGGATCCAACAGTACAAAGATCGCCCCGGAGGGAGGTGGAGCGAGTCCCGCGCCTCCTGCCACGACGAGTTCGCCTCCTGTGGCCAGCGCGCCTGCCACACTCGGCACAAACCGGACACGCTGTGCTTCGTTGAGCGGCAGATCCGTCGTGCACTCCGCATACAGCTGATGAGCGCCTCCAGTCGATGGGTCGACCCAACCCACGCTCCAGCCTTTCAAAGAAACCGCCGCCATCGCGATGAGCGTGATCTCGTGCGTAAGATCGTTGGTCGACGTGGGCAGCTTCGCATCCACGATCCGCAGCGCTCCGGTGGGTTGCCGCGGCCGGAACGGCGTGTCCACCGCGCATGACACGATGCCGACGCCGGAACCACGCACGCGCAGGCTCTTCAAGGTAGTCTGGGCCGGTGCGCTCGCCAGCAGGCGGAAAGTTCCGGGTTCACTCGAGGGGCTAACGATAACCTGCGAGGTCGGCGGATCGCATTCGCCGACCACATCCGCTGCGGAGTTCGCACGCACAACCAGGTCTGCGCTCGATGAACGCGGCAACACGATGGTCACATCGAGTGGAACATCGGCGCGCGCACGCAGTGCGCCGTCTTTGAACCACAGCTCGACGCCGGCGCGCCACGACAGACCACCGTACGCGACTTCGAATCCGCGGTCCGGCCTGCCGAAGTCGCGGCCGAGCGTGATCGTGCGTCGCGCGCGCGGCGCGGCACTCGCCGGGCGAATGCTCGCGCTCACGCGATCCCAGGCGATGGGCTCGGGGCTCTCGAGCAAGATCAGGTCGGTTGCGGTGGGGGTGCCTGCCGTCACCACGCTGAGGCGCAACCCAGAAGATGCGGGGCGCGGAAGGGCTTCGAAGGTCCTCGACCACGCATCGGCGAAGGCCGCGGCAACGGCCGAGGACTTGGTTGCACGCGTCGCGGCGAGTCTGCCGCGCTCGGCCGCCGCGGCCTCGATCTGAGCGCGAGAGGCCCCGTCTGCGCCGCCGGCGGCAATGGTGGCGAGCGCCTGCGCGCGCGCGGTCTCGAGCTGCGCCAGCGCGTCGACGCGGGTCTGCGCCGTGCCGCGCGGATCCCAGGCGACGCTTTGCTCACGTGCGATGAGGCGCGGACACTGGCCGTCATAAGTGGCCGCGAGATGGCGAAATGACGCGAACAGCGACGTGGTGAACGCGAACTCGTGCACCACGATGTCCGAGCCGCGTGTGCGCAACTGGCAGCGATGGAGCGACGACGCGTCGAGCAGTTCGCCCGCGCCCGCGTTCACCGCATCGGGCATGGCGATGCGGCTCATGTCGATGTCGGCGCATCTATCGGTGCCGTCACCCGAGAGTGTGCGCACGTACAGCGAGGTGGTGGCGTCGAGCGCCGCGCTGCCCTCGCCCCACACGTGCCGCGTCGCCTCGCGCAAGGCGACGTCACTGCCGTTCAGCACGAACACGCGCAGCTCTTCGTCGGCTTCGAGATACATGCGCGTGACGTAATCTTCATTGAATCCCACGGCCGTATCGAGGCTGCGATACCACAGCCGCGCGCCGTCGGCCGGCATGGTGCGATCCACGTAGGTCGCGAGTTGCGTGAGCGGCCCGCCGTCCGGGTACGTCCACTGCAGCGGATTCTCGCCGTCCGGCAGCGGGTTCACCAGTGGTGACGCGAACCCGGGAGGCTTGCCGACCTGGAACGCGGCGGTCACCACCTCGAGATCGTCCGTGAGGGGCTGCTCGCCCGTGACCTCCGCCGCGGTGTGGACGCGCAACTCGTACTGGCCGGCCGGCAGTACCGGCTCATCCGAATACAGCGATTCGATGCTGCGCTGGACACCCTGGCGCCAAGTCCATTGCTGATAACGCTGCCAGCCGAAGTCACCGCGATCGGTGCAGATCTCGGCGACCTGAATCTCGCCGGGGGCAGTCAGCACCACGCGATTGAACCAGCCGACCACGTGCGGATCAGCATACAGCGTGATGGCGGAGCCTGCGGAGGCCGACGAGGACGCCGCCCGCAGCGTGCCGGCCAGCGCGACGGCGCTCGCCTGCTGCTGGCCCAGCACGATCCGCGCGCGGGTGACCGGGCGCTCGAAGTCGATGGTGAGCGTCACCATGGGCATAGAGATGTTGTTGCTCCAGATCGTTCCCTGCTGGATCCTGATGTGCCGCGCCGGCGTCTCGATGCGCGCCATCGCGCGCATACCCGTGTCCATGCGCGGCAGCATACGTGCCGCGGCCTCCGGGGCCCGCCCGCCCGGCTCGAAGCGCACGTCGCCGAGCATCGGCACGGCGGCAACGAACGCCGACTGCAGGCCGGGCACGACGATGATGGCCATGGGGGCGCCGGCGTCTTCACCGAGCCCACCCAGGCGTTTGCTGCGCGTGATCATGGCCTTCGAAAACCCGCGCTTGCGTGGCGCCACGTACAGCACGCCTCCCGTGACCCGCAGCTTCGCCGCGCTGCCGAAGCGCATGCCGGCATAACTGACGACGCCCGTGGTGTTCCCTGGGAAGCTGCTCGCGAAGCCCACGCACGTCCAGCCCGGCGTGAAGCATATCTCGTCGACGCTCGCATCCTGGGCGGAGATCTC
>JANPIY010000422.1:0-7853 GCA_031425255.1 Planctomycetota bacterium | reverse complement strand
ACTTCCAGGT
Organism: Planctomycetota bacterium; assembly: GCA_031425255.1. GTDB lineage: Bacteria > Planctomycetota > UBA11346 > UBA11346 > UBA11346 > BOG-1363. The sequence goes on along the minus strand of JANPIY010000422.1, from coordinate 7,843 downwards.
CGAGGAGCTCTTCGATCTCCAGGCCGATCCGCGCGAGGAACGCGACCTCATCGCCGACCCGGCGCAGGCGGCGGCGCTGGTCCTGCTGCGCGCACGTTTCGCTGAGCTGGAGCGGCTCGCCCGCTGACCATGGACGGGCGATTCGGCTCCATTCCACGCGTGAGACGGTGGATTATGACTAGAACCGTGTCCACGCGTGGCCAGCCTGCCGTCCATCCCGGAGTCCTCATGAACTTCCATCGCCTGCTCCCCGTCATCGCACTCTGCCTGATCGCCGGGGCAGTCCAGGCAGCCGTCACGCTGGAGGGTTTCGACGCGGGCACGCACGTCCATGGTCCGAAGTACGCGGCGGCCGACCTGAAGGGCCGGGTGGTGCTGGTCGAATACTGGGGCGTGAACTGCCCACCGTGTCTGGCGAGCATCCCGCACCTCAGCGCTCTGCAGGAGAAGTACGGTCGCGACCAGTTCGTCATCGTCGCCAATCAATGCCAGGGTGCCAACGAGGCGCAGGCGCAGTCGACCTTCAAGGCGCGCGGCGGCTCCGACCAGATCACCGTGATCAATCACGGCGAGCTCAAAGGCGCCAACGTCAGCGGCATTCCCCACTGCTTCCTCTTCTCGCATGAAGGAAAGCTGGTGTACGAAGGCAGCCCGTTCAATCTCGACGCCCCGGTCGAGACTGCGGTCAAGGCAAGTCCTGGTTTCCTGGTCGCGGGCCGCGCTTACCAGAAGACCGCCAAACAGGCGGCCGCCATCGGTGCGTTGAAGGGGAATCTGACCGGCACGCTCAAATCGCTGCGCACCCTGGCCAAGGGTGAGGATGCCGTGGCCAAGGAAGAAGCCGAGCACCTGCTGGGCAGACTCGGCGACTACAGCGAGCGCAGCATGGCCACCATCACCACGGCGCGCACCGAGGACCCGGTTCTCGCGAGCGAGACCCTGGGACGGATGGTCGCTCTGTTTGCCGGCGACGATCTCGGCAAGCCGTTCGAGTCCTTGGTGAAAGAGCTGAAGACCGACAAGGCCTTCCAGGCCGAACTCAAGGCGATGGGCGTGTTGAGCGAGGTGCGCGCGCAGGCGAGCAAGATCGGCCTCGACACCAATCCCGAGGATGCCAAGCGCAACCGCCAGGGGGTGGCCCAGGTCGCCGAGGGTCTGCGCGCCCTGGTGAAGCGGTTCCCCGACACCCGCGCCGCCGGACAGGCGCCCGACCTGGCTAAGCGCTGGGGCCTGTGATCCGCACGCCCGGTCGCCGCTGACGAGCCGCATCCACGGGCGCACCCCAGGACCACATGGCCTCACCATGATGAGTGATGGGAGCATGAACGCGGCGATCCGGCTGGGATTTTTCACGGTGAGATGACGGGCATCACTTCCCCCGGCCGGCCTTGGCCGGATCGAAAGCGGGATTCGGCGTAGGCAATTGTGCACCGACCGCTTGGCGCCAGTGCTCGAGGCGGCGACGCATGGCCAGGGCCCGTGCCGGCTCGCGCGACGCAAGGTCCGTCTTCTCGCCGATATCGTCGCCCAGATGGTAGAGCTCGACGCGGTCGTCCTCGAAGAAGTAGATCAGCTTCCAATCACCCATGCGCACCGCGCTGTACGGCGTGGCGCCGCCGATGTGATAGTGCGGGTAATGCCAGAACAGCGCGTCGCGTGCGGGCGCCGCCTGGCCCCGTAGGTGTGATGCCAGACTCATGCCATCGAGTGGCTGTGTCGGATCGGCATTGAGGCCGGCCATCTCCAGCACGGTCGGATGGAGGTCGATGGTCATGATCGGAGCATCCGACTCGGTCCCAGGAGCGATGACGCCCGGCCAGGAGACGATCCATGGCACGCGTATCCCGCCTTCATAAGCCGAGCCCTTGCCGGCGCGCAGCGGGTGATTGCTCGTCGCTCCGAGCAGACCGCCGTTATCGCCGGTGAAGATGATGACGGTGCGCTGGTCGAGTCCCAGGCGTTGCAAGGTCGCACGGATGCGCCCCATCGCATCGTCGACGCTTTCCAGGAGCGCGGCATAGTCCGCCTTGGTGTGGGTCAGACCGGCACTGTCCTTGGCGCGGTACTTGGCGATGACCTCGGGCTTGGCCTGGATCGGGGTGTGCACGGCATAATGCGGCAGATAAAGCAGGAACGGACGGTCCTGGTGCGCGGTGATGAAGGTCTCCGCTTCGCTGGCCTCGCGGTCGGTGAGGAATTCTCCTGCTGGCCCAGCAGGCAGGCTCGGGATCCGGAACGGCGTGTGGTAGCTGGTGGGTTGGGCCTGGTTGGAACCGCCCATGTTGAGATCGAAACCGTGGCGCTCCGGCAGGTTCGCCTCGCCGAGATGCCATTTGCCGATGCTGGCGGTGGCATAGCCGGCGGCTTTCAGCCGCTCAGCGATGGTGATGGTCGCCGGCTCCAGCTGTTTGGTCCACTCCGGCATCTTCAGCTTGGCGAAGGGACGCTCATAACCGGTGATCCAGTCGGTGAGGTGCAGCCGCGCCGGATACTGGCCGGTGAGTAGGGCCGCGCGTGTCGGCGAACACACCGTGCAGGCGGCGTAGCCGTTGGTGAAGCGCATGCCCTCGCGGGCGAGCCGGTCGAGGTGCGGCGTCTGATGGTAGCGGCTGCCGAAACACGCCAGGTCGGTCCAGCCGAGGTCGTCGACCAGGACGATGATGACGTTGGGCCTGAGCGTCTCGCCCGCCGGTAACGGCGCCATCGCGGCGAGCAGGATGAGCAGCACTGGGGCCAGGAGGCCGGAGGGATGGCGACGACGCAGGGCTCCCATGCTCATTTCACCCCGGCTTGCGCGCGTGCCTCGGGGTGGCGGCCGAGGATGGCGCGCAGCTCGGCAACCACCTCGGGCTGCTGCGCCGCGAGGTTGCGGGTTTCCAGGGGATCGTCCCGGTAGTCATAGAGCTCCAGGTCGGCAGAGGCGGGCGGATCACCCGGCTTCTTCCATTCCACCAGCCGGTGACGGGTGGTGCGGATGGCTCGGCCCAGGCGCTCGCCGCGCGGGTACACGTGGATGACATGATCGCGGATCGCCGCGCCGCCGCGCAGCACCGCACCCTGGTCGAGGCCATCGAGTCCGGTCGGAAGCGGCAGTCCACACCAGGCGGCGAGCGTCGGATAGAGGTCGACGGTCTCGATCAGGGCCATGGTGGTGGAGCCGGCGGGAATGCCGGGGCCGGCGATGATGAGCGGGATGCGCGTCGCCTGTTCGTAGTTGGTGTGTTTGCACCACTGGCCGTGATCGCCGAGGTGCCAGCCATGGTCGCCCCACAGGATGATCACGGTATTCGTCGCCTGACCGCTGGCATCGAGTGCATCGAGTACTTTGCCGATTTGCGCGTCGGCGTAGCTGATCGCCGCGTGGTAGCCGTGGATGAGCGTGCGCGTCAGGTCGTCGTCCAAGGGGCCCTGCGGTGGAATGCCCATGTACCGGCGCAGTTCGCCGCCGGATTGGGTGGCGTAGGCCGGGGCGGCGATGGGCGCAGCGCGGGTGGGCACGGCGAAGGCATCGCGGTGGTAGAGGTCCCAGAAACGTTTGGGTGCGACGAATGGGAGGTGCGGCCGGATGAAGCCCACGCCCAGGAACCAGGGCTTGCCCAGAGCCTTCAACGCCACCAGCCGATCGCGGGCGACGCCCACCATTGCGCCATCGACGTAGGCCTCGTCCACCACGTCGGCGGATTCGTAGGCGGCGCCGTTGGTGTTGGCGTTCTTCGCCACGCTGGCCGGGTCGTGGTACAGCTTCACCCCAGCGTTCGTGACCTTCCATCCCGGCACGCTCCAGGACGCCTGGTCGTCGCCATTGCCGTGGCCGAGGTGGTAGATCTTGCCCAGGTGCTCGGCGCGGTAGTCGTGGGCCATGAAGTGCTGTGACCAGGTCACCGCCTGCGGCGCGACCGTGCGGAAACGGGTCGACAGGTCATAGATGCCGAGGGTCTGCGGCCGCAGGCCGGTCATCAGCGCGTGCCGCGAGGGGGCGCAGACCGCCTGGTTGCAGTAGGCCAGGTCGAAGCGCATGCCGCGCTTCGCCAAGCGGTCGAGGTGCGGCGTGTGCACGGTCTGATCGCCGTAGCAGCCGAGCAGGGGCTTGAGATCGTCGACGCAGATGAGCAGGACATTGGGGTGCTCGGCACCCCAGGCCGTGGCGCCGGTGGCACCTATCAGGACGGCGAGGACGAGGCGGTCGATCATCGGTTTTCTCGGGGGGTGCGTGCCAGGAAGGCCGTTTCCGTCAGGTGGTCCAGCGCATCTATGCCCATGGTCGCGTGATCTTACACCCCACCATCAGTCAGCGCTGAAAATAGCCGGTAAGCGGATGGCTCCTGCGGACTATCACCTGCGCAGCCGCGTCCCTGACCGACGCCCTTCATCTTTCGGAGCGAGTCCATGATCCGCCTGTTCCTCGTCGCCTGCATCTGCCTTGGTCACAGCGTCGTCCTCACGGCGGGCGACGTGGCGAAGCGTCCCAACATCATCTTCATCATGAGCGACGACCACGCCGCCCATGCGCTGTCGTGTTATGGCAGCGTGGTCAATCAGACGCCGAATCTCGACCGCTTGGCGCAGGCCGGGGCGCGGCTGACCCACTGCTTCGTCACCAACTCCATCTGCACCCCCAGCCGGGCGACCATCCTCACCGGCAAGTACAGCCACCTGAACGGAGTGCCGGTGTTCAACCGCTTCGACGGGGCCCAGCCGACGGTGGCCAAGCTGCTGCAGGCGGCGGGCTACCACACCGGCATGATCGGCAAATGGCATCTGGGGAGCGATCCCACCGGCTTCGACGAATGGGCCATCCTGCCTGGGCAGGGGGTCTACACCGATCCGGTCTTCATCACCCCGGCGGGACGCAAACAGATCGCCGGCCACTGCACCGACATCACCGCCGACCTGGCGCTCGACTTCCTGGCGAAGCGTCCGGCCGGCAAGCCGTTCTTCCTGATGTTCCACCAGAAGGCGCCGCACCGCGGTTGGGAACCCGCCGAGCGCCACCGCTTGGCCTGGAGGGACCGGGTGATCCCCGAACCAGCGACCCTGTTCGCCGACCATCGCGGCTTCTCCGATGCCATGCAGGTGAATGAACAGACCATCGCCAAGGACCTGACGCGTGGCGATCTCAAGCTGGTGCCACCCCCAGATATCGCCGCGACCGAACGCGCGGCGTGGCTCAAGGTCAAACCCATGGAAGTCGAAGTCGAGATCGCTGGAGCCCGGCGCACGCTCAGTGGTCAGGAGCTCACACGCTGGAAATACCGGCGCTACCTGCAGGACTACCTCGCCTGCGTGCAGGGCGTCGACGAGAGCGTCGGGCGACTGCTCGACTGGCTGGACGAGCAGGACCTGAGCAAGGACACGGTGGTGATCTACACCAGCGATCAGGGTTTCTTCCTGGGTGATCACGGGCTGTACGACAAACGCTTTATGCACGAGCCGTCGCTGCGCATGCCTTTTCTGATCCGCTGGCCCGGCACCATCGCGCCGGCGTCGGTGGTCGATGCCATGGCGATCAATCCCGACTTCGCGCCAACCTTCCTCGCCATTGCCGGCCAGCCGGTGCCGGCCGACATGCAGGGCCGCAGCCTGCTGCCGGTGCTCACCGGTCCGCCGCCCGCCGACTGGCGCACCAGCATGTATTACCGCTACTACCATGATCCCGGTGACCACCGCACCGCTGCGCACTACGGCGTGCGCACCAGGACCCACAAGCTGATCCACTACTGGAAACAGGATCAGTGGGAACTGTTCGATCTGGTCGCCGATCCGCAGGAGCTGCGCAATCTGGCCAACGATCCGGCCCAGCGTGAGCAGCGGACGGTCCTCACGGCCGAGTTGCAACGGCTCAAACGCGAGTTCAAGGACGACGACCAGTTCGCCACGGCGCAGCCCGGCCATGCAGTGGACTCCAAGCCGAAGAACTGAGGTTCCACGGCGAGATGAATGGGTTGGGAAACTGCAAGCACGTGCTCCGCTCTCGAGATCGATGGGAGAAAGGCTGGCCGCAGAGACGCAGAGCCGCAGAGGAAGACAAGAACAGGGGCTTTTCCTCTCTGCGTCTCTGCGACTCTGCGGCCGATCTTCTCTCATTGACTGTACTGCACCCAATGATCAGGCCTAACAATCAGAAGTGATGGCTCGGCCACCGGGTCGATGCCGGAAGTCGGTAAGATCGGGAGTCGTTGCGCATAGACCTGACATGATCCTGCGCTCCCTCGTCCTGACCGTGGTCCTCCTGCTTTCCATCCAGGCACCACCATCCGCGGTCGAGCGGCCGAACGTGCTGTTCATCGTCTCCGACGACCTCAACACCGACCTGGGCTGCTACGGGGCCAAGGTGCATACCCCAGGCATCGATGCCCTGGCCAGACGGGGGGTGCGCTTCGAGCGCGCCTATTGCCAGTACCCGTTGTGCAATCCCAGCCGCTCATCGTTCATGACCGGCCTGCGTCCGGACCGCACTCGCGTGTTCGACAATTCCAAGGTGGTACGCCAGGAGGTGCCCGGCCTGGTAACCATGCCGCAGGCCTTCCGCCAGGCGGGCTACCGCGCGGTGCGCATCGGCAAGCTGTACCACTACGGCGTGCCGAAGGAGATCGGCACCAGCGGTCTCGACGACGCCGAGTCGTGGGACGCAGTGATCAACCCGCGTGGCAAGGACAAGGAGGTCGAGGATCGGATCCACACCCTGACTCCAGGTCAGTTCGGTGGGACGGTGAGCTGGCTCGCGGTCGACGGCCGCGACGAGGACTTCACCGATGGCGTCGCTGCGGACGCCGCCATCACCCAGCTCGAAGAGCTCAAGGGCCGGCCGTTCTTCCTCGCGCTGGGATTCTATCGCCCACATACGCCCTACGTCGCGCCGCAGCACTGGTTCGAGCGGTATCCGCTGGCGGATATCCTCCTCCCCGAACCACGCCTGCCGACCGGCAATCCGGCGGCGGTCCCGCCGGCCGCGCTCGCTAGCGCCAAGAAGGAGCAGGCGACCATGACCGATCAGCAGCGGCGGGAAGCCATCCAGGCCTACCGCGCCAGTACCAGCCACATGGATGCCCAGGTGGAACGCGTGCTGGCGGCGCTCGACCGGCTCGGCCTGGCGCAGAGTACCATCGTGGTGTTCACCAGCGATCACGGTTACCACCTCGGCGAACACGGTCTGTGGCAGAAGCAGAGCCTGTTCGAGCGCGCTCTGCGCGTGCCACTGGTGATCGCCGGACCAGGCGTGGTCGCCGCTGGTCAGAGCTGCGGCCGACCCGCCGAGCTGGTCGACCTCTTGCCCACTCTCGCCCAGCTCTGCGGCATCAGAGCTCCTGACCGGCTTTCGGGCACGAGCCTCGTGCCCCAGCTGCAGGATGTCTCTGCACCAGGGCGCCGCGCGGCCTTCAGCATGGTGCGCCAGGGCCGCTCGCTGCGGACCGAACGCTGGCGCTACAGCGAATGGGCAGACGGTCGCGCTGGCGTTGAACTCTATGACCACCTGAGCGATCCGCTGGAGGCGACGAATCTCGCCGGCGATCCGCTGCACGCCGCGACCCTGGCCGAAATGAAGCTGCTGCTGGCGGCTGAACAGGGGCGCTGATAGGTGGGGATGCAAGCCGCCCGGTGCCCGCACCCAGCACGTGCGATCAGTCCTCGGGGGAGAAGTCGTTCAGCCATCGCAAGGAGACCAAGAAGCGATCGGCGGCCTTCAGGGTCTCGGTCTGATATGGCTCGCGATTGAAGAAGCTGTGCGGTTGGTCGTCGAAGCCGACCAGTTCGCAGCGGTTGCCGGCGGCGGTCATCAGCCGGGTGAAGGCGGCCGCGCTGGCATAGGGCACCGTGGTATCGGCGCGGCCGTGGAAGATGATCG
>JANPIY010000421.1:0-7897 GCA_031425255.1 Planctomycetota bacterium | reverse complement strand
GGCCTCCGATCGGAGACCGTGCGTACGGAAACGGATTTGTGGTTATTCGGCGTGATCAGGGAGTGCAGGGCAGTCCGTGAGCGGGATCGGGCCGCAGAGACGCAGAGACGCAGAGGAGAAAAGCTCCTGCCCTTGTCTTCCTCTGCGTCTCTGCGGCCAGTCTTTCTCCGATTGATGACGAAGCAGCAGACCACGCGCTCGCAGTTTCCCAACCCACCCATCTCGCTTAGGAACCACGGATTTGTGGTTATTCGGCGCGGGTACATGTATCCGGCACAAGATCATCGCACCGCGATCATATCCTCATCGTCGAGCCGAACTCTGCGGCTTGGACCTGCCGACCATCGCCTGACCCGGTGAGCGGACTGCGTCCTCCCCTGACGCGCGGGACATCACCATGCAAACCCCTCCGCCCCATATCCCATCTCGTCCTCAGGAGTCGATCAGCCGACCTGTGGCGAAGCCGTCGGTTGATGGACATCAGACTGCCCCGAACACCTCGTCCGAGTCCGGAACGGTGCCTGACGATCTGTTGGACGAAAACGAGGACGAGGGCGATGAGCAGGATGATGACTCCGTGTGGGCGCAGGCACCCGGTTGGCTCATCTCGGTCGGCGTGCATCTGCTGTTCGCATTGATCTTCTGGTACGCGGTCTGGGCGGTGGTCAAAGTGGAGGCGGAACTGCCACCCATGCGGACCGCCACCATCGATCCGCCACCCAAGGTGGAGGAGAAACGCGAGCTCGAACGGACGGTGGAAGCCCAGGTCGAGATCAACGTGGCGACGGAAGCCGAGGTCGCGGCACCGATCTCCAACCTCGAAGTTCCGGTCGAGAAGGCCGAGAAGGAAGAGGAGAGTGACGCCGAGCAGGCCAAGGGCCGTGAGGAAGCGGTCGCCGACGTGGAGACCGGGTCGACCGGGGCGTTCTTCACCATCGGTGCGGGCGGTGGCTCCGCGGGAATGTTCGGCAACCGCAACGGCGGCGGAAGGAAACGCGCAGTCGCGCGTGGCGGCGGTTCACGCGCCAGCGAGAGCGCGGTCGACGCCGCCCTGCGGTGGTTCAAGCGGCATCAGAGTCCGAACGGCATGTGGGATGCCGAGCAATATCCGGCCAATTGCATGGAAACGCCCAAGTGCGAGCCGGGCAAGAATCACCCCGGCAGTGCCAACGAGGTCGCCCTCACCGGCTATGCCGTGCTGTGTTTCCTGGGTGCCGGCTACGACCACAAGACGCCGAACAAATTCAAGACCACGGTCGAGAAGGGTCTGACCTACCTGGCCTCGATTCAAAAGGGCGCGGGCGAATTGGGTTCGCGGAATTACGAGCACGCGGTGGCGACCATGGCCTTGGCCGAGGCCTACGCGATGACCAGCGACGATGCCCTTCGCAAGCCAGCCCAGGGTGGCATCAATGTGCTGCTCGCGCGCCAGGCCAAGGACGGCAAGGGAGATGGGGAGTACGCCGGCCTTGGCTGGAATTACCTCGAGCCGACCGCGACGCGGAACGATGCATCGGTGACCGGCTGGTGCGTCATGGCGTTGAAGAGCGGACTCGCCGGTGGTCTCAACGTCGGCAACGGCATGCATGGCGCGAAGCAGTGGCTGCAGCGGGCATGGGAAGCGAGCAACCCCGACTGGAAGAAGCTCAATGACCCCTACAAGGACATCTCGCTCTTCCATTACACCTGGGATTCAGTTGCGAATCAGGCGAAAGGCCACGATCACTTGGCGCCCGTGGGCGCGCTCTGCGCCGTGTTCCTGGGACATCATAAGGGCGACGTGATGCTCGAGTCCCTGTGCAATTACATCATGCAGAAACAGGTGCCGACCAAGTATCCCTGCAACACCTATTACATGTACTACAACACGCTGGCGATCTTCCAGGCGGGCGGTGACCACTGGCAGACCTGGAACGGCTCGGTGCGCGATCTGCTGGTCAATGCCCAGCGTAAAGGCGAAGGCTGCTTCGACGGCAGCTGGGACTACGAAGGAACCGCGTTCCACGGCCATGAGGTCGGTCGCGTCCTCAGCACCGCCTACTGCTGCCTGAGCCTGGAGGTCTATTACCGGTACAAGCAGCTCGGGGGGAAGTGAGGCGGCTTCACATTCTCGGCATGGGAAGATGACCATCACGGCGTTTGAGTCAGAGGGATCGTCGCCACCTGCACGACCGGCGCGCCGTCCTTCCCCACCGGCGTCAGTGCGTTTCCGGTCGACCATCGGCAATCACCAATCAAGCGCCGCCGCAGTGGCCGTACCCTGGAGACCGCCTGCACTTGAACCCTGGATCCATGGTAAGCTGCCGCGGATGACGACGACTGCTCCACCTCCATGGCCCGACCCCATGCCAGCACGACGACCTCATCGCCTGCCGCTACGCCGGTGCGTAACGATCCTTCCACTCCTGGCGCTGCTGCTCCTGGCACAACCTGTCCACGCCCATGGCGACGTCGAAGGCGTCATCCGCGCCATCAGCGAGGAGATCGTGCGCGCACCCGGTGCCGGTCTGCTGTTGCTGCGCGCGCGTCTGCACCTGGCGCACGAGGATCCCGCCGCCGCGCTAGCCGACTGCGACCGGGCCGAGGAACTCGAACCCGACCTGGCAGCGATCGGACGTTGCCGCGCGCTGATCCTCCTCGCGCAGAGCCAGCCGGGTGCGGCGCTCACGGCGGTGACGTGGTGCCTGGAACGCAACCCGGAGGACGCCAAGGCGCACGAACTGCACGCGCAAGCGTTGCAGGCGCTGGGTCGCCAGCAGGACGCCCTCGCCGCATTCGCCGCCCGTGCCGTCCTGCAGCCGGCGCCGCAGCCGCAGTTCTACCTCGACCGGCTGGCGCTGCAGCGCGAGCTGGATCACCCATCAGCCACCCAGCTCGCCGGCCTAGCCGAGGGCCTGGCGCGCCTCGGCCCCCTGCTGGTCCTGGAGGAGGCGGCCCTGGCCACCGAATTGCGCGCTGTCGACCGGGCGGGCGCCCTCGCGCGCCTCGACCGCCTCATCGCTGCGGCCGTGCGGCCCGAGCCATGGCTGCTGCAGCGTGGCGACCTGTTGCGCGACTTGGGACGCCCACACGAAGCGCTGGCCTCCTACCAGGCCGCCCTCGCCGCCATCGCGCGCCTGCCGCCCGCACGACGCGAGACCGCCGCCACCAGTCAACTCGCCGCGCAGGTGCTCGCGCGCATCGAGCAACGCTCAGACATCTCTCAGGAGTGATCACGATGCCTTTCCCCTCTGCCCTGCGTCGGCTTTTGCCGGGTCTCCTCGTCCTGCTGGCCCTGGGCGGGTGCACGCGTGCGCTGGGGCCGGCGGCGATCACCACGCGCGGTCCATACCTCCAGCTCGGCACGCCGACCAGCATGGTGGTGCGCTGGCGCACCGATGTGCCGACCACCAGCCGGGTGCGCCTCGGCACCAGCGCCGATGCGTTGACCCGGTCCGTCATCGAACTGGATCTCACCACCGAGCACGAGGTGCTGATCGACGGGCTCCTGCCGGCCACCCGCTACCATTACGCCATCGGCGACGAACGGCTGACCGCGCGCGGCCACGGCGATTGCACCTTCACCACCGCCCCGCCGCACGGCACGGCCAAGCCCACGCGCATCTGGGCCCTCGGTGACGCGGGCACCGCCAATGCCAAACAAGCGTCGGTGCGCGATGCCTACCTGGAGTTCACCAACAAGCGCGGCACCGACGTCCTGCTGATGCTCGGCGACAACGCTTACGACACCGGCACCGATCTCGAGTACCAGAAGGCAGTGTTCGACATGTACCCCGAGACCCTGCGTCAGACCCCGTTGTGGTCGACCCTCGGCAACCACGACGCCGCGCATACGCGCGAGACCGATGCGCGCTATCCGTACTTCGCGCTCATGACCTTGCCGCAGCGCGGCGAGGCGGGCGGCGTCGCCTCCGGCACCGAGTACTATTACTCGTTCGATTACGGGGCGATCCATTTCATCTGCCTGGATTCCCAGACCGAACGGCGCAAGCCCGGCAGCGCCATGCTGAGCTGGCTGAAGCAGGATCTCGCCGCCACCAGCCAACCGTGGATCATCGCCTTCTGGCACCATCCGCCCTACACCCGGGGCTCGCACAACTCGGACAAGGAGAAGGAGTCGATCGAGATGCGCAGTCACGCCCTGCCGATTCTCGAGGCCGGCGGTGTCGACCTGGTGCTGAACGGCCACAGCCATTCCTATGAACGCTCCTACCTGCTGCACGGCCACTACGGCGTGGCCAAGACCCTGGTGCCAGAGATGAAGATCGACGCTGGCCGAGGCACGCCCGAGACGCCGTATGTCAAACCACGGATCGATCAGGGGACCGTTTACGTGGTCGCTGGTTCCTCCGGCAAGATCAGCGGCGGCAAGCTCGACCACCCGGCGCACTGCATCAGCCTGAACCACCTCGGCTCGATGGTCATCGACGTCGAGGGCGATCAGCTCAAGGCGGTGTTCCTGCGCGAGAACGGCAACATCGACGACGCCTTCACCATCATCAAACGTCAGGGTGGGACCGGCACGGTGGTGGCGCCGCCTACCGGCGCGGCACCTCCATGAACGACGCTCGCCCCCTGGCTATGAGCTCCAGGCCGAGCCCAGGATGGCACCACCGGCATCGGGCACCCGTCGTCCATCATCTGCCATGACTCGTCTCATTTTTTGACTCATTCCAGGATCCATCGTCCCCGTGCGAAACATCTTCCTCGCCATGGCCCTCCTCATGGTCTCCCCCCCTGCTCGCACCAGCGGCCTGGACCGGTGAAGCCGCCGATCAACCCGGGGACGCTCTCGCCGGCACTTGGCGTGGTGTCAGCAGCCAGGTCGATACCACCTGGCACATCGCCGTGACCCTGCGTGGCAAGGGCAAAACCTGCACCGGCCAGCTCCTGGGCTGACGCAACCTGTACCCCTCCTCGCAAGAAGGCAATTTCAACCGCAGAGGCCGCGGAGGCCGCAGAGCTGGGAGGTCTCAACTCTGAGGCCTCTGCGGGCTTCCAGACAACTTCCTCATCGGCGGCCGACATCCAATATTCACCACAGAGCTCACGGAGCGCACAGAGAAGAGCTGGTCACCTCGGTGAGCTCTGTGGCAAATATCATCTCCCTCCATGAGATAGGTCGCCGCGTGTACCTCGGTTGCCGATCAGCGAGAAGCGGCCAAGCCGCCAAATGACTCTGCGGTGGACCGTTCGCGATTTTTCCGAAAGAAAGAGTCCAACTGGAATCCCACAGAGTCTTTTTTGTATTCCTCTGCGTCTCTGCGTCTCTGCGGCCAGCCTTTCTCCGATTGATCTCGAGACGGACCACGTGCTCGCAGTTTCCCACCCCACTCATCTCGCCGTGGAACCCTCAAAATCCCGGATCCGCCTCCGGGGTCGGTGACGGCCCCGCGTCCGGAAATTCCACCTGCTGCAACTGCCGAACGAACTCCTCGCGCGCCTGCCGGGCCGCCACCTTCGCCTCCTCGGCAGCAAAACGTGCGCCCTGGTTCCGGCGCTCGGCATCCTCGGCGTCGTCGAGGAAGTGGCGTTGAGCGAGAAATCCATCCAGAGCATTCTGCAGACGCTGATAGGAGACCGATAACGCGAGATCGACCTTCTGGGCGATGAGCGCCTGGCGATGACGTTCCAGGCGGAGGGTCCAATCCCATTCTTCCTGGAGGCGTTGACCGGCGCGTTGGACCGCCATGCACTCGCCCAGTCCGGTGGCGACCGCGAACTGGTCGTTGGTGGCGAGCGCCTGCGCGAGGGCGTCCATCGCGGCTTGTCGGAGCGGAGCGAGGATCTCCTGGCGGCCCTGCGCCGAGACGCGCAAGGCCGACGGCAGCTCGGCCATCTGCGCGGCGAGGGTCTCCGGCAGCGCGGCCACCTCGACTTCGCCCTGCAGCCAGCGTTTGGCCAGCAGCCGCAGCTGATGCTGCCGGCGGCAGCGGCGCTGGATCTCGGCGAGACGGGCCTTGCCTTCACGCGCCTGCGCGAGCGGCAGCCGATGGTGGGCCACCAGCTCGTCGATGCTGGTGATGCCGCCCGCGGCGATCAGGCGCACCACCTGCGAGGCCACCTCGCCGACCTGGGCCGGGCAGGTGGTGATGCGCTCGGCACACTCCTGCTCGAACTGCCCCTGCTGGGTCAAGAACCGCAGCAGCTCGCGTTCCTGCTCGGATGGCTCCACCGCGGCGTCACCCAGCGCATCGTCCTGCAGCGCACGTTCGAGGCGCAGCGCCAGCGTCCCGGTCAGCGCGCGCAGACGCGCGAGCACGGGCGCATCCGCCGCCACCCGAGGCCATACCCAGGGCGCGGTCTGGAGCGGGGCCAGCACCTCCAGCAAGAGCTCATGCCGGCGGCTCTGGCGGCGATGATCGGGCACCACCGGCGGTACAGCTTCCCGCGGGCCTGTCGTCAAGGCGGCCAGACGCGCTCGCACCTGCCCGTCGATGAAAACGCCGTAGCCCACGAGTTCGGGCGGGGCTGGATGATCCCGCCACGGCACCGCCTCGCTCTCCCGGGCGTAGAGCAGATGGATGACGTCGTACGACCAGGCGATCCGGCGCTCGAGATCGCCGACCGCCGCGCGCAGTGCCGGCTCGTGCCGGGTGATGGTGGTGGCCTCGCCCGCCAGCCGTTCGACCTCGCGCGCCGCCTCCCGGGTGGCGGCGAAACTCCTGGTCAGCGCCGGGTCGAACGCGATCTGGGCACGGGTCAAGGCATCGCTGAGCTGGGACTCGGCGCTGGCGATGCGCGGCAGCAGGAGGTCGAGTCGCGCCTGGAGCTGGCGTACGCCGACCGGATCGGCCGCCGCCAATGGCAGCAGCAGGGTCAGCAGAAGTAGGCCGGCGAAGCGGATGGCATTCATGGCGCACTGAGCTGGGCGGCGGTCTTGGCGTAGTCGTACATCCGCACCTGCGCCAGCGAGCCCGCGTAGAGACCGAGCGGGCCATGGGCGGTATTCCAGGCGGCGGCGATAAACATCGGCTGATCGGCGGCTGTGTTCAGCGAGACCGCCCCGCGCTGGGCGCGCAACTGACCGTCGACATAGCAACGCAGCTCGCCATCGCTACCGCCGCTGTAGACCCATGCCACTCGGCACCAGCGCCCCGCCGGAGGCGGCTCGCTCCACGCGAGCGTCGGTTTGCCGCCAGCGAATGCCGAGGGGATGTCGTTCGCCTTGCTGGCGGCGTCCATGACCTTGGCGCTGCCGACATTGCAGGTGGCCATGCGGTTGAGGCTCAGGTGCGCGCTGCCCAGCATCGCGACGCTGGGAGCGAGCGCGACGATGGTTTCCACCTGTTCGAGGCGGGGATTGAACAGCACCGCTTCGATGGTGAAGGCGTGTCCGCCGGCGAGCGTCGGTGGGGTGGTGATGTCGGAGCGCAGGAAGGTGTTGCGGCCATCGAAGGTGAGCGCACGACGGCCGGCTACCTCCTCGATGAGCGGCGCGCGCGACGGTTCCTGCTCGACCGCCATCGTACCGCCGAGGCTGCCGCGATTGGCCCACGCCGCGACCCGGCCAGCCGGCAGATCGCTGGCCTGGAGCGCCACCAGCCAATCGCCGGCCCTGGGCTTGGCATCGGGGCGGGCGAGCGCCACGAGTTCCTGGTCGGGCACCACACGATCTGCGACGTAGAGCTCGCTGAGCCAGCCGGTGAACCACGATTCCATGCGCTTCTCGCCACGCACCGCTCCGAGGCAGAACGGCACGCCGCCGGCTAGCGCGACCGCGGCCTTCTCTTCGCGGTGGAGTCGACCGTCGATATGGATGCGGAGGGTCCCGCCGCCCGCTTCGGCGTAGGTGTAAGCGACATGATGCCAGCGTAGTGCCTGGTAAGCGGGCAGTGCCTCACGCGCGACCTTCACATCGTCGATACCGGACCGGTAGCCGAAATCGCAACGGTTC
>JANPIY010000420.1:0-7181 GCA_031425255.1 Planctomycetota bacterium | reverse complement strand
GCTACCACCCTGGGATCGGCCTCATCCACAACATCAGTCGCGACCACGCCGAGGTCGCGCAGCTCCACCTGCAGTTCGACCGCTTCGCCAGCCAGAGCCGCGTCCTGCTGGTGAACGCGGCCTGCGCCGAGGCATGCCTGGCCGCGGCCGGCCATCCGCACGTGCGACTTTATGGCCAGGGCGGCGCCGCCACCTACCCGCTTGAGGTCATCGCCGTCGGGCCCCAGCGCAGCCAGGGCATCGTCGGCCTGATGGATGGTCGCGAGATCACCCTCGACCTGCCGCAGCCGGGTGCGCACAACCTCGAGAACGCCGCCGCCGCATGCGCGGTGGCGAGCGAACTCGGCATCGAACCCACCGTCATCGCCGCCGCCCTGCGTGAATTCCCAGGGGTCGCCCGCCGCTTCGAGGTCATCGGCACCACCGACACCGGCATCCGCGTGGTCGACGACTACGCCCACAACGGCGAAAAGATCCGTGCCGTGGTGTTGGCGGCGCAGGCTGGCTGCAATCGCCTGGTCGCGGTGTTCCAGCCACACGGCTTCGGCCCGGCGCGTTTCCTGCGCCCCGAGCTCAAGGACCTGCTGCCGACCCTGCTGCGTCCACAGGACCGTTTCTGCTATGGCGAGATCTTCTACAGCGGCGGAACGGTGGCTCAGGACATCAGCAGTCGCGACCTGGCGCAGGACCTGCCCGAGCGCCTGCGCTGCGGGTATGCCGCGAATCACCAGGACCTCCTGGCGTGGGCGGCGGAGACCGCCATCCCAGGCGACACCGTCCTGCTGATGGGTGCCCGCGATCCCGAGCTGCCGCGTCTGGCCCGGGCGATCCATGAGATGCTGTGAGGGTAGCGTAGCGGTGCCCGTGGCGTCGTGGCGTCATGGCGGTTCACGTGCGATCACCGCCCATGCAGCGTGATCCCGAGCCGCTCACCGCGCTCGCGGCTTCGCTCAGCGACGGCGAGGCTTTCCTCGGCGCGCTGACCGGTCCGTTCCGGCGGGCCTTCCGCATCCACCCGCGGCGCGGGACGCCCACCGGCTGGGGCCCATTGGAGCCGGTCCCATGGAATCCGACGGGACGCTTCACCACCGCCGATTGCGATCCCGGCGATTTCCTCGATTACCACACCGGCACCATCTATCCGCAGGATGCCGCCAGCCAGGTGCCGGTGCTGCTGCTCGCCCCCATGCCGGGCGAAGTGATCATCGACACCTGCGCTGCGCCGGGGTCGAAGTCGACGCAGATCGGCCTCGCGCTCGGCGATGATGGACTGCTGGTGTGTTGCGATTCCGCCGCACCGCGGCGGCGCATCCTGGCCGAGAACCTCGCTCGCCAGGGCATCGCCTGCGGCATCGTCACGCCGATGGCGGTGCATGTGTTGGCCGAGCGCCACGCCCACATCGCCGACGGTGTCCTGGTCGACGCGCCGTGCAGCGGTCACGAATCGCGGTCGGCGAAACAGGTTGTCCGCATGGCTGAACGGCAGCTCGCCCTGCTCACCTCGGCCGCGCCGCTGGTGCGCGGCGGCGGTCGCCTGGTGTACAGCACCTGCACCCCGTATGTCGGGGAAAACGAAGGCGTGATCCAGGGTTTCCTCCAGGCCCATCCCGGTTGGCGGGTCGAAGCGATGACCCTGGTGGGATGCGATAATGATCTCGCCGGCCTCGGCGCGTGGCGTCTCTGGCCGCAGCGCCAGGGCGCCGAACCATTCTTCGCCTGCCGACTGCGGGCGCCCGACGACCTGCCATCGTCGACCTCGCTCCAGGGACGGGAGCCGACGGCGGATCCCTTCCTCGCGCGCTGGTTGCCGGAGTCGCCGCTACGGTGCTGGAGCAATGGCCGCACCCGTTTCGTCGCCAGCGTGTTGGCGGCCTCCTGCGCGCTGCCCTCGGAGGCGCGTGGCCTGGTCCTGGCACATGGTGACGGCGAACTCGAACCGTGGGCGGCGCAGGCGCTGATCGAACGCGGCGCCCCGACGCAGGTGGTGGATCGCGCCGACGCCGTCCGCCTGTGGGCGGGTGAAGCGCTCGACCTGCCCGGAACCGGCGACGGCCTGATCAGCACCGCGACCGGCACTCCCCTCGGCGTCCTGGGCGGCGCCAACGGCGCGCGCCGCCTGCGCCTGCCCAGCCGGCTCTACCGCTCCGGGCTGCGTTAGCGGCCCAACGCGCGTTGGATAGTCTCCCACAGCACATCAGCGATGATGTCGCAGCCCTGGTCCGACGGGTGGATCTCGTTGACCCAGTGCGCATGACGGTTGGTCAGAAGGCCCTGGGTCTGGGCCACGAAGAACAGGCCGGGATACCCGGCCGCGAGGGTGTTGAGGGCATCGCGGAACAACTCCAGCATGCGCCGGATGATCGCCTGCTGATCGATCTCCTCGACGATCCCCTTGTTGGCCATGTGCGGGTAGATCCACGATTTGCCGCCGTTGATCTTGACCAGGCCGCTGAGAAAGATCGCGCCCTTGGGATCGGGGAAGGGATAGTCGTAGGTGTGGGCGATGATGAGCGGGATCTTCCGTCTTGGCAGGGTCTTCACCGCTTCCAGCAGATCGCGATACCGCGCGATGATGGCATCCAGGCCCTGCTGGAAACGGGCGGTATCCAGACAGGCGACGCCGCTCGCGGCACCAGCGCGTGGTAGCAGGTACTGCGGCATGTCGGCGTCGCCGACGATGTCGTTGCCGCCCGCGCTCAGCAGCCACACCTTGAATGGCATCTCCTTCTGGGTGGTGACCAGATCGGCGATCCCGTCGGAGTTGAACATGAAGCGCGCTTCATCGCCATTCTTCGCCTTGTTGAGGATCATCAGCGACGACTTGTGCTTCCTCCACAAGGTGTCGAGCACGTTCGAGGTCCCTCGGCCGAAGAGGATGGCCTCGCTGGGATAGGCGAACCACGAGTCGCCCTCGGCGAGGATGGAGGTGCGGAGAGCCATGGAGGTCCTTTCGGAAACCGGTTCGGGCGGTGGGTTGGAAAAGGGCACGGAGCAGCGCCCAACCTAGGGGCGAGGATGGGACTGCAACCCCAGGCCTAGCCCGACTGCGGAACCCTCGGTGTGCTGGTGGTGGCCCTCCCCCGGGACCGCCGGCTGCCAGCCGGCATGGCGACGCCGGGCCGGCAGCAATCATCGCTGATGAATGTGGCGTTCTCCTGAGGGTTCCGGTTTCCACCTGGAATGACGACATGAGCCGGCTGGCAGCCAGCGGTCCCAGGCCAGGCTCACTCAGCCGGCCGCCGATTCCTTGCGCGCGACGAAGATGTTCTTCACCCGCGACAACAAGGGACCGGAACGTCTGCTGTCGGCCTGCGCCTCCTCGGCCTTGAGCTGGTCGTAGACCCCGCGCAGTTCCGCCGCGAGGTGTTCGTAACTCCCAGGGCGCTGATCCGGCTGCTTGGCCAGCATGCGCAGCAACAACTCGGCGAGGGGGGCGGGAAAGGTGGCGATGAAGTGGCGCGGGTCGGGCGGCATCCGGTGGATCTGGGCATACACCAGGCGCAGGGGATCGGCGTCGGTGAATGGCGCCACGCCCAGCGCAGCGTGGAACAGCGTCGCTCCCAGCGAGTAGATGTCGGCGCGGAAGTCGGCCTTCGCCGGATCGGTCGCCTGCTCGGGTGCCATGTAGGCGGGCGTGCCGGCGACATCCTCTGGCGGCAGACCGGGCCGCACCGGCGTCGGCTCCATCTCGCTGCGACGAGCCAGGCCGAAATCGACCAGCTTGGCCCGCCCGGCATTGGTGATCAGGATGTTGCCGGGTTTGACGTCGCGGTGGATCAGCCCCTGCGCCAGACCGGCGTGCAGTCCGGCGCAGACGTGCATACCGAGACGCAGGACGTTGAGCGGCCGCAGTGGCTGGCGCTCGATCGCCCGGTAGAGACTGATGCCATCGATGAATTCCATCACGATGTAGGTATGCGGATCGCCCTTGGTGACGTCGAATACCCGCACCACGTTGGGATGGGTGATCAGCGAGGTGAAGCGTGCCTCTTCGCACAACTGCTCGACCAGGTGCGGGCGCCGGCGCAGCACCCAGGGCTGCAGCAGCTTGATCGCCACCTGCGTCCGCATCAGCAGATGCGTGGCGCGATAGACCACGGCGAACCCGCCACTGCCGAGCAGCTCCTCGATGCGGTACTTGTCGATGATGCTGCCGATGGTGGGCAGGCCGGTCTGCCGGCCGGTCGGTGCCTCGTGGGCGACCCCCAGCGTACGGGTGTCCGCCGACCAGTCGTGGTGCTCGGTCGGGGTCGGATCGGCGGTGTTCGCCCGCGCTGGCGGCACCGGCCGCGGCAGCACCAGCGACGTGCTCGATGGGGTATCGGGGTTGGCCGCGGCGAGGGGGAGGAACAGGTCCTCGGGCAACTCGCGCTGCAGGCCGCTCCCCTGGGGATGGCGCAGGTCTGGGCGCACGAAACCGTCGCCGGCGAAACAGCCGGCGAGGTCGAGTGCGGCCAGGGTGAGGTGGGGGCCGCTATCCATGCGCCGGATCCTGGAACACCATCGGTGTGGCCCTGGGCCTGGATGCGCCGATCACCCGCTGCGAATCCGCCCACGCAGTCGAGCCGAGCAGCCGCTGCGGATCGATCCGTAAACCCACCGGCGCCAGGCCGGCCTGGTCGTGTTGCGGCAACGGCAGCGCGGGCCGCACGAAGCACCCCAATCCGAACGCGTGCGCGCTGAGCATGGACGGCAACGCGCAGGTCGGCGGTTCCGGCACCACGCTCAGGCAGGGCCCGCCGCGCAGCGCCAGCGGCACCGGCAGGTCGAGCAGCACCCACGCCTGGCCGATCGCCCCAGGGACGCCGAGCAGCCCGCCGAGATCCCAGGCCGCGTAGCGCACGTCGCCGTCGGCGACCGTGCCGAGCAGGGCACCGCTGCCGCTGTGGACCACCAGCTCGAGGTCGGCCTCGCCGAGCACGCGCACCACCAGCGGGATTGGGATCGCCACCACCCATGGCCGGCACAGCATCAGCAGCACCCGTCCCCCCGCGCTCATGACTGGTGGACCCAGCGCGCGAGAACCGCGCCCAGCGTCTCGAGGGTGAAGGGCTTGGTCAGGTAATCGCTGGCCCCGGCGGCCTCGGCGGCGGCGCGATGCTTGTCACTCGACCGGCTGGTCACCACCACCAGCGGCAGCTCGCGGTAAGCGGGAATGAAACGCACCTCGCGGATGAGATCGTAGCCGTGCATGCGCGGCATCTCGAGGTCGGTGAACACCACATCGAAACGTTCCTGACGGAGCCGGGCCAACGCGTCCTCGCCATCGACCGCCAGCACCACCTCGACGCCCAGGCTGCGCAGGAGCTGGTCGGCGACCCGGCGCACCGACAGCGAATCGTCGACGAACAGCACCCGTGCCGTGGTGGTGGTCGCGGCGGCGGGCGGGCGAACGGGTCGCAGCACCTCCACCTCGGTGGTGGCGAGCGCGGCATAGGTGGCATCGGGCGACAGCAGCCCAGGGACGTCGATGATCGGCACCAGGCGGCCGGCGCCGCTGATGGTGACCCCGGAGAAGAGCGGGTGGCCGCTGAGCAGGTCGCCCATGCTCTTCACCACGATGTCCTCCTGGTTGAGCAGGGTGCCGACGCGCAGCGCCCAGCGCCCCTCGCCCAGACGCAGGACCAGCGCCGGGCCGCGCAGGGCGGCCGCCTGACCGAGACCCAGGGCGACGCCGAGATCGATCAGCGGCAGCAGCTGCTCGCCATAGGCCACCCGCACCAGTCCACCTGAGCGGGTGGTGCGCGCCTGTTCGAGGTCGAGCACGCGTTCGACGAAGTTCATCGGCACCGCGACCAGCATGCCGCGTTCGCGTACCAGCAAGGCGCGGGTGATCGCCAGCGTCAGCGGCAGGATGATGGCGAAGGTGGTGCCCTGGCCGCGCACGCTGCTGACGCGCAGGCTGCCGCCGAGGCGTTGGATCTCGCGCCGGGCGACGTCGCAGCCGAGGCCGCGGCCGGCCACCGCATCGGCCTGCGCGCTGGTGCTGAGTCCGGGCGCGAACACCAGCTGGCGTACGGATTCGCTGTCGACCGGCGTGCTCGATGGGATCAGCCCGCGTTCGCGGCCGCGCCGGTGCAACGCCTCGAGGTCGAGCCCGGCGCCATCGTCATGCACCTCGAGCACCATCTGCCCGGCCTCGTGACGGGCCGTCAGGGTGATGGTGCCGTCCGCACGTTTGCCACCCACCACGCGGTCCTCCGTGGTCTCGATGCCATGCGCCACCGCGTTGCGCACCAGGTGCAGCAACGGCACGTGGAGGCCATCGGCGAGGGCGCGGTCGAGGGCCACCTGCTCCCCGCTGGTGGCCACCTGCACACCCTTGGTGTCGCGTTCGGCGGCATCGCGTACTGCCAGGCGCAAGCGGGTGAAGAGCTGTTCGATCGGCACCATGCGCGCGCGCGCGATCTCCCCCTGGATCCCGCCGATGACCTGGTTGAAGGCGTCGGCGTCCTGACCCAGGTCGCCGATGGTGCGCTGGATCTGACCTTGCAGATCGCCGATGTCGCTGCCGATCTCGCCCAATGAGCGCGCCAGCACGTGGATGTCCTCGTAGCGGTCGAGTTCCAGGTCGGTGAAGTGCGCGGCGTGGGGATCCGCCTGCGCCGATACGGCCAGACCCGCCTCCGCGCCCAGCCAGCGGGGCGCACCGCGGCCACGGCCGTCCAGCCCGCTGAATTCGTAGCGCTCGCGGAATCCGTCGATGGTGGTGATCAGGCGGTTGCGGCTCGCCAACAGGTCGCGTGCGAGTTCTCCCAGCGTGCTCACGCGCGCTCCCAGGCGCGAGCGGCCGATCACCAGTTCTCCCGTGAGATCCATCAGGTGGTCGAGTTGTTCAGCGGCCACGCGCAGTGAACGCCGTCCAGCCGGGGCCGGTTCCGCTGCCTCGTCCAACGGTTGCGCCCGCAGCACGCGGGTGTCATCGCTGTGGTCGCCATCCGCGCTCGCCAGACCGGCGATGGCGCCAGCCAGCCAGCTGCTGTCAGCCGGCGGACCACGCAGGCCCTGGCGCAGATCGCGTTGCACCCGCAGCAGGAGCTCCGCGAGCGGACGCCGTAGGGTGCTCGCGCTCGCGGCATCGAGTTCGACCAGGCCGTCCTCGACCACATGGGCGATCGCCCCGAGCGCGCTCAGACCGACGGTGTTGGCCGAGCCCTTGAAGGTGTGGTAGGCGCGGAACA
>JANPIY010000419.1:0-7483 GCA_031425255.1 Planctomycetota bacterium | reverse complement strand
GCAGGCCGCCGAGCAGCGCGAACTTGGAGTTCGAGGCCCAGGCGCCCAGCACCACGCCGTAGACCGACAACGAGCCGATGGCGAAGGTCAGCAGCAGGCCGACGTTCACATCGAAGACCTGACCGCTGACGACCTGGAGCGCACCGCCCGCGGGCTGATGCACGATCGGCGCGAACCATGGCAGCACCGCGGGGGTCAGGATCGCCGCCACCACCGGGATGGCGGGCGCGAGGATGTACCACCACTTGTGCGCGAAGGGCGCCGTGAAGCTCTCCTTGAAGAGCAGCTTCACCGCGTCAGCAAGGTTGAAGACCATGCCGAAGCCGCGCAGCTTGAGGCCACCGGAAAAGGGGATGGGGATGGCCGCGCGATTGGGACCCGGACGGTCCTGGATCAGCGCCGCACCACGCCGTTCGGCGAGCACCAGCAAGGGCAGGATCTGGAACAGCAGGGCGAAGATCAGCACCGGCTTGAGCAGCGTCAGGATGACGTCGAAATTCTGCAGGAGGAAGTCCACGCTCAGACCCCCGCCGTCGCCGGCTGCGGCGCCAGGACGACCTGACCCAGGGGTCCGATCGAGCGGTAGGTCATGCCGACGAACTGCGGCACGCGCGCCTGCGCGGCCTTCCAGGCGTCGACCTCGGAGGTCCAGGTCAGCGGCTTGGTGCCCGCCTTCGACAAGGCGACCAGCACCGACCACGCCGGTTCGAGCTGGGCATTGGGCACCACCGGGCAGGCCTGCAGCAACTGCACGCGATCTTTGATGTTGACCATGCTGCCGCGCACTTCGGCCCAGGCGCGAATGCCGATGGCGATGGTGGCCTTGGCCACCGTCGCATCGTTCCAGGTCGCGAGCGCGATGCGGGTCGGGATGGTTTCGAGCTTGGCGGCCTTCTCGGGGCTGGCCGTCCACAGGTCCTGACCCACCACCAGCAGGACGTCGAAGTCCTTGGCGCGGGCGACCAGGTCGTCGAGGTTGTCCTTGATGCCGAGCAGGGCCACGCCGCGGCGGTTGGCCACCGGGTCGCCGCTCAGCGCGATGCCGTCGGCCTTGCCGATGACCAGCCACGAACCGCCGAAGACCTCGGCACGTCCGCCGAGCGCCTCCGCCAGCGCGAGCGCGGCGGCGTTGTCCTCGGTGGTCAGGTGGCCGCTGGTGACGATGGCCACGCGCTTGGCGCTCTTCAGCGCGGCCACGGCAGCGGCCTGCGCTTCGTCGATGGTGACATCGACGCCGGCCTTGCGGCCGTCGGTCAGGCGATTGACCGCCAGATTCTGATAGAGCAGGCGCGTGCGATTGGCGATCCAGCTGTGGTTGACGTCGGGATTGCGGCGCGGCATCAGGCGCCACACCTTGCCACCCTGCGAGCCGCCGCCCTGGGCACCGTTGGTGTTGTAGTCGATGGTGAGGTTCGCGCCGAGCGCGTCGCTGGGATCGATCGACTCGACGCTCTTCAGCATCCACACCCGCTGCTGGAAGCGGAAGTGTTTGCCGGTGAGGGCGCCGACCGGGCAGATGTCGGTGGTGTTGAGATCGTACTCGTGGTTCAGCGGCTCGTCGGGGAAGGTCGTCAGGTAGGCGTGGTCGCCACGGCCGGCGATGTCGAGCTGAGGACTGTGGGCGACGTCGCTCATGAAGCGCACGCAGCGCGTGCAGATGATGCAGCGCTCCTGATCGAGCACGATGCTCGGTCCCAGATCGATCTTCTTGCCGCCGCGCTCATGGCCCTTGCTGTCGACGAAACGGTGGTCCCCACCGCCCTTGTACTGCTTGCCGACGGTATCCTCGAGCCGGCTCTCGTGTTGGCCCTGGCCCATGTAGTGCTCTTGCAGGGTACACTCGCCGGCCTTGTCGCAGATCGGGCAGTCCAGCGGGTGGTTGACCAGCAAGAACTCCATCACGCCTTTGCGCAGCTTGACGATCTTGTCGCTGCTGACCTGCGTGCGCACCTTCATCCCAGGGGCGGTCTGCAGGTGGCAGGAGATGCCGAGCGCGAAACCACGCGGGCCCTCGACCTCGACCAGGCAGATGCGGCAGTTGCCGGCGACCTTGAGGTCCTGGTGGTAGCAGAAGGCCGGGGTCTCGGTGTTGGCCGGACCACGCAGGGCTTCGATGAGTTGGACGCGCGGGGGGACCTGCACGTCCCTGCCGTCGACATTGATGGTGATGGTGTCAGCCATGGATGAGGATTCCCAGGAAGGCGGCGGTCGACAGGGACACTGCGGAAGGGATCACCAGAACGCCCCAGGGCGCTGGGTGACCAGATCGCGCGGCGCGGCGTGCTCGGGGTTCTTGTCGATGTAGCGTTGGAAGTGGTCGCGGAACTTCGCGATGAAGCTCTGCACCGGCCACGCCGCGCCTGGGGCGAAGGCGCAGATGGTGGTCCACTCGTAGCTGTCGGCGAGATCCTTGATCAGGTCGAGGTCGCCATCGCGGCCTTTGCCGTCGACGACCTTGTCGAGCACGCGATCGACATACCCGGTGCCTTCGCGACACGGGGTACACTGGCCGCACGACTCGTGGGCATAGAAGCGCGCGATGGTCTGCAGGAATTTCGGCACGTCGGTCGAGGTGTTGAAGGGCGTGATGGCGCCACTGCCCAGCATCGACTTGAGCGAGGCCAGCGATTCATAGTCGAGCGTCGCCTTGCGCGTCTCATCAGCGGTCAGCACCGGGGCCGAAGATCCCCCAGGGATGCAGCCGAGCAGCTCGCCCTTGAGGCCGCCGCAGAGCTCGAAGAACTCGGAGTACGACATGCCCAGCGGCACCTCGTAGACGCCGGGTTTGACGATGTCGCCGCTGATCGAGAACAGCTTGGAGCCTGGGCTCTTGTCGGTGCCGAAGGCGCGGTAGCCCTTGGCGCCGTGTTTCAGGATGTACGGCACCGCCATGATGGTTTCGACGTTGTTGACCACCGTCGGCGAGGCGAAGGCGCCGCTGACCGCCGGGAACGGCGGCTTCAGGCGCGGCTGGCCCTTGAAGCCTTCGAGCGAATTGATCAGGCCGGTCTCTTCGCCGCAGATGTAGGCGCCGGCTCCACGATGGACGTAGATGTCGAGCGAGTACTGCGAGCCACCGATGTTCTCACCCAGCAATCCGGCGCCGTAGGCCTCGTTGATGGCGTCGTTGAGGCGGGTGATCTGCGGCAGCATCTCGCCGCGCACATAGATGTAGGCCGTGCGGACGCCCAGGGCGTAGCCGGTGATGATCATGCCTTCGATCAGCAGGTGCGGGTCGCGCTCCATGCACAGGCGATCCTTGAAGGTACCGGGTTCGCCCTCGTCGGCGTTGATCACCAGGTACACCGGCTTGCCGGTGCCACGCGGCACGAAGGACCACTTCATGCCGGTGGGGAAGCCGGCGCCGCCGCGGCCGCGCAGGCCGGAGTCCTTGACCAGCTCGATCAGTTCGAGCTGGCTCTTCTCGAACAGCAGCGGGCCGATGGTCTCGTAGGCGCCGTGGCTCTTGGCGACCGGCAGGGTGTGGCCGTTGTCGACCTGGAACAGCCGGCTGAGGATGCGCGGCAGTTCCTTGCCCTTCCAGTGCGAGGGCTGGGGGAATCCGTGGAGCGTGGTCATGGGCATCAGGCCTTCGCCGGCGCGGCGGCCGGAGCGGGCGGAACAGGCGGAGGCGTGGGCTTGCCGGTGGCGCTCACCACGGCGCTGGGACGGGCGACGCGTTCCTTCTCGTGCGCGATCACGCGGTACGAGGCGGTGACGCCTTCGGGCAACTGGTCGGCGGACTTCTGGTCCTTGGGCCCTGGGGTCGCGAGTTCGCGCCAGGTGGCGCCGTTGTCATCAGAGCGCTCGACCACCACCTTGGTGCAGGCGGGGTCGTTGATCCAGGTCAGCGCGACGGTCTGGCCGGTGACGGTGGCGCCGAGCTTGAGCGCCGGTGCGGGCGGGCAGTAGGCGGGCGGCAGGACCTTGGCGGCGGCGCCGGTGGCCCCTGGGTGACCCTTGGTGTTGAGCACCGGCCGGCCGATCGCGTCGGGCGTGATCGGCAGGAAACGTTCGTCGTAGCCCAGCCTGGTCGGCGTCTTCTGCTGCTCGGCGCGCAGGAAGGCGATCCACTCGTCGAGCACCTGGGCACTGGGATGGAACTCGGGGACGCTGAGGTGTTCCTCGGTGATGCCGGGTCTGCCCAAGGTGTGCGGCTGGGGGCCGATCGCCTGGTCGTCGATCATCACGCCGGGGCCGGTGCCGCACAGCGCCAGACATTCGACGCGGACCAGGGTGAAGAGCCCGTCCTTGGTGGTTTCGCCGCAGTGGATGCCGAGCGAGGTCTCGAGGTGCCCGATGAGGTTCTCGGAACCCTGGATGAAGCAGCACATAGTCTGGCAGACCTGGATCAGGTGCTTACCCGTCGGGACCTGCCGATACATGGTGTAGAACTCGGTGACGCCGAAGGCATGCACGTGGCTGACCGCGCAGGTGTCGGCGGCCCACTTGATGCCGGCACGTGGCACCCAGCCGAATTCCTCCTGCACCAGCCACAGCGCCTGCAGCAGCGCGCCGCGTTTGACCGGATAACGCCGCCACAGCTCCTCGACGCGCGGGAGGTGCTTGGCCATGCGATCCTGCACCACCTCCGTGGTGAGGTCGGCAGGCTGGTGTTCAGCAGGATTGACCGTGCAACCGCTCATCGATCGAGCTCTCCGGCGATGATATTAATGGAGCCCAGCGAAGCGGCGACGTCGGCGACCATCGCGCCGGTCAGCATGTCGCCGTAGGCCGCGAACTGGGTGAAGCAGGGCGGACGCACCTTGACGCGGTACGGGTTGGTGCCGCCGTCGGAGACGATCAGGTAGCCGAGCTCGCCGTTGGCGGCCTCGGTGGCGTCGTAGCAGGTCCCGGGCGGTGGGCGCACGCCTTCATAGACCAGCTTGAAGCTGTTGATCAGCGCCTCCATGTCGTGGTAGACGCGTTCGCGCGTCGGCAGCGACATGCGCGCATCCGGACTGTTGATCGGGCCGGGTTTGAGGCGGTCGAGCGCCTGGCGGGTGATCGATACCGATTCGATCATCTCGTAGATGCGCACCATGATGCGGTCGAAGGTGTCGCCGCTGGTGCCGATCACGGTGTCGAAGTTGTAGGTCTCGTAACCGTAGTACGGCTCGTCCTTGCGCAGGTCGCGGTCGACGCCCGAGGCGCGCAGACAGGGTCCGGTCCAGCCCCAGCTGATGGCGTCCGCCGCCGACACCACGCAGACGTCCTTGGTGCGGTCGATGAAGATCTTGTTGTGCTCGATCAGGCCGCGGACCTCGCCGACGGCGGTCTCGATCTTCACCAGCACACCGCGCACGTCGTCCTCGAAACCCTGGTAGACATCGCGGTACATGCCGCCGATGCGGGTGACGGTGTTGGTCAGACGCGCGCCGCAGAGCTTCTCCCAGATCAGGTAGACCTGTTCGCGGGTATTGAAGAAGTACCAGAAGTTGGTCAGCGCGCCGAGGTCGACCAGGTTGGTGCAGACGCAGACCATGTGATCGATGATGCGCGATAGCTCGCTGAGGATGATGCGCAGCGTGATGCAGCGCTCGGGCACGGTGACGCCGAACATCTTCTCGGTGGCCTTGCAGAAGCCGATGTTGTTCATCATCGCGCTGCAGTAGTTCAGGCGGTCGGTGTAAGGCAGGACCTGCGAGTAGGTGCCCTGCTCGACCATCTTCTCGAAGCCGCGATGGAGGTAGCCGATCTCGGTGGCGCAGGCGGTGATGGTCTCGCCATCGAGCGCGGCGAAGATGCGCAGGGTACCGTGCGTCGCCGGATGGCTCGGCCCGATATTGATGGTCATCAGGTCGACGTGTTCGCCGGTGGGGGTGATGACCTTCACGACTTGCCTCCGGTCCTGGTGGTGGCCGGGTGCGTGATGCCGATCGAGGGCACCGCGGCGACCTCGGTGATCAGCTCGCCGGTATGGCTGTCGCCACGCTCGAGGATGGTGTAGCCCTCGGCGCGCAGGCGCGCTTCCAGCTGGTCGACCATCGGATCGTTGGTCGAGAGCTTCTGGCGCTTCTGGCAGGGGTAGTCCTTGCGCAGCGGGTGGCCGACGAACTCGTGGTGGTTGAGCAGGCGCTTCAGATTGGGATGGCCGGCGAAGACGATGCCGTACTGGTCCCAGGTCTCGCGCTCCGCCCAGTCGGCGCTCTTGAACAGACCGCTGAGGCTCGGCACCACGCAGGCGTCCTCATCGACCATCACCTTGAGCGTCAGGCGATGACGAAAGGCCAGGCTCTTCAACGGATACAGCACCGCATACCGTTCGCCACGGTGGCCAGGGAAGGCGAGGTAATCAACCCCGACCACGTCGAGCAGCATGGCGAACTGGAGGGTCGGCTCGTCGCGCAGGAAACGCACCACCTCGCGCAGGCGCTCGGGCTGGCAGACCAGGGTGAGGTCCCAGCGGTCGTTCGGATCGCGCTCGAGGCCGAAACGTTCCTTCAGCATGGCGGCCAGCAGCTCGTTGCCGAGGCCGGGCTGCATCGGGGCAGTGGGCACCAAAGTGGGCACAAAAGTGGGCACCAGCGGAGTCTTGACGTTCATACGCCCACCGTCTTCTGTTCCTGGATCGACTCCTTGTCGATCTTCTGCTGCAGCTGCACGATCGCCTCGAGGAAGGCCTCGGGACGGGGTGGGCAGCCGGCAATATAGATGTCGACCGGGAGGATCTCATCGACACCCGGCACCGTGCAGTAGCAATCGTAGAAACCGCCCGACGAGGCGCAGGCGCCAGCCGAGATCACCCAGCGCGGCTCGCACATCTGTTCGTAGATGCGGCGCAGCACCGGTGCCTGCTTGTAGGTCACCGTGCCGGCGATGATCATCAGGTCGGCCTGACGCGGGCTGAAACGCACCAGCTCGGCGCCAAAACGTGAAACGTCGAACACCGAGCTGACCACGCCCATGAACTCGATGGCGCAGCAGGCGGTACCGAACGGAAACGGCCAGAGGCTGTTGCGGCGACCCCAGTTGACCACGGCGTCGAGGCGGGTGACGGCGAAGCTGGCCCCGAGGTCGAGCTCAGGCGCTACGGGAGCGGGAACATTCTTGAAGGTCATGGCTGGATCCTCAGTGGTGCAGCGGCTGGGTGCGGGCGGGCGGCCTCACTTGTCCCAATCGAAGGCACCTTTCTTGTAGAGGTACAGGTAACCGACTTCGAGCAACGTGAGGAAGACCACCAGCAGGGCGACCATCTCCCACCCCCCCTGACCGAAATGCACGGCCCAGGGATAGAGGAAGGCGACCTCGATGTCGAAAGCCAGGAACAACATCGCAATCAGATAGAATTTGACGTCGAAACGCTCACCTGCCGTCCCGAGGGTCCCGGGCAGTCCGCTTTCGTAAGGCTCGTTCTTGGCGGCGGTGTAATTGCGCGTGCCGTGCGAATAACGGCTGAGCACGGTGTTGATGCCGAGCAGGGCCGCGGGCACCACCAAACCCAGGATCAGCAGCATGGTCGGAGGAAAGACCATGTCGAAGA
>JANPIY010000418.1:0-3851 GCA_031425255.1 Planctomycetota bacterium | reverse complement strand
CGGAATCCGGGATTGCTGGAGAGCCAGCGATTGGCGGCGGTCGGCGTGCCGCTGATCACCGGCACCCCTTCGGCCTGGAGCCTGAAAAGACTGTCGATGTTGCTGGCGTCGCCGCAGGTGATCACCAGTTCATAGTTGCCGTTGGGGACCGCGATCTCCCACACGGCGTCCGGATTCGACGGCTTCTGCAGATGAGTCAGCGTGTCCAGCTGCACCGAAGGCGAGTTCGCGGCGTTGCGCACCCGCGTGTTGGCGCTGTTGTCGATGGTCCAGCCATAGGTCAGGCCGCTGCGTGCCCCATAGACCGCGCCGGTATCAGCGACCCAACCCGCGGGCGTGGTGACGCCCACCGGCTGGAAATTGACCTTGGCCGAGAACAGCGCCGCCGGCACCTGGCGCACGGTGAGGAAGCACACCTTGTTGTTCACCGCTCCGGGAGCGTTGCCCACGCTGAGGCGACCGTCGCTCACCCGCACGCGCAGGCCAGCGGCCGAGGCGAACCAGTGGGTGATCGCATTCGGGGTACCGCTCACCGCCACCACGTCCTCGATGCGCAGGCGATAGACGCTGTCGACATGGCTGGCGTCACCGCACACCGCGCTGATCTCATAGAGGCCGTTGGGGACCGCGGCTTCCCACAGCGCGTCAGGATTGTCGGGTTTCTGCAGGTGGTTCAGCGTATCGAAGCGTTGATCCGGGGAGGTGTCACGGTCGCGGGCATTGGCGGTATTGGTCCGGGTCCACCCGTAGTGGAAGCCATGGCGGGCGCCGAAGACCTCGCCGGTATCGGCGACATATCCCGGCGGGATCGCCGCGCCCGCGGGCTGGAAGTTCACCTGCATGGCGAAGGTGTCCACCGTTACCGTGATGGTGGCCGGGGTGCTCACCGAGGTGGCGTCGCGGGCGCGGAAGACCACCACGTCGGTGCCGGTGAAACCGGCGAACGCCTCGTAGACCAGATCCGGCGCGCTGCCGGTCAGTACCCCGTGCGAAGGACCGCTGACGATCTCGTAGGTCAGCGGGTCACCATCGCCGTCACTGGCGTCCAGCCGCAGATCCAGCCGTTGATCCATCCAGGTGGCATGCGTGGCGGGCCGCGCCACCGGGGTCTGATTGCTGGTCACCGTGGTGATGACCGGGACCTCGACGATGCCCTCGTCGGGATCATCGCTCTGGATCATCAGCATCTGCGTGGTGGTACCGGGAGGCAGGCGCGCGGCGGAGATGGTGACCGCCACCGTCATGCTGGTGCCCTGGGCGACCGTGCCCGAAGCGGGGACCACGGTGATGTTGTCGAATGCCGGCAGGATGCGCACCGCCAGTCCGCCGTGCACGCTGGCCTGGTTGTAGGCCACCTGCGTGCCACGGGTGGCCGTGGCGTCCTGGAGACCGACGGTGCCGTACGAGGCGTCACCGATGGCGCGGTAGTACATCGTCACGCTGCCATTGCTCTTCAGCACCACCTGGCAGGTGATGCGATTGGCCGTGTTGTTGTAGGCCGGCACGTCGGTGTATTGGATGACCAGGGTGCCGGCGTCGACGTGCTGGCAATGGGCGGTGCCGCCGACCGCGAAATTCCAGTCGCGCAGGAAGAACGCCACCAGGTCGGTGGGCAGATTGATGCTCGGGAGCGGATTCGGCGAATAGGTCACCAGCGTCGAGGAGAAGCTCAGATAGCCGTTGGAGGCCAGCCGGAACTCATGGACGGTGCCGCCATACCAGGGAAACGGGAAGCCGATGGGAAATGGCCCGATCATGTTGTCGTCGCTCAGGCCGGTGAAGGGCAGGCCGCTGAGCGAGATGTCGTTCCAGACGTACGCCGGACCACCGGGCTGGTCCGAGGTGCTGACGGTGTAGTCGGTGGTGGCGGGTGCGACCAGCCAATGTAATGGCTCGGTACCGGTATTGGCGATCGACATCGTCCGCGTGAGCGTGCCCCCGGACGGTAGGCTCTGCACCAGTTGGGCCGGCGTCACCGCGATGTCCGGACGGCTGAGCAGCAGTTCGACCTGGGAGTTTCCAGGCGGAGCCTGCACCGTCACCGCCGGTGAGGAATTGTAACCGTTGGCCGCTGCCGTCAGGACATAGGTGCCATTGATGACATCGACGGCAAAGGTCCCCTGCGCCGTCGACGTCACCGTACCGGACGTCGCTCCGCTCGTCGTCCCACTATAGGTGACGGCCGCGCCAGCGATGGGCGCGCCACCGGCAGCATGTTTCACCACGCCACGGATCGGCGAAACGGTGAACACGGTGAAGGTCAGGGGAATATCCCAGGTCCGCGCATCGCCATCGGGCTCCTGGCCGCTCACCCGCAACGTCAATGCGACGGGATGCGGCGTGGTCGTCGCCGCTGACACCTGCACGCGCAGGAGCTGGCTGGGTGCTGCTACTCCCCCTGGAACGATGGTGCCGTAGGACACCGCGCCCTGCGTCACGCTGATGGTCGGATCGTTCGAGACCAGAACGCCGCTGACCGCGATGGCCGGCTGGGTGCCGGTGCTACGGATGGGCACCGACAGGGTCACCGCTTCGCCTGGTTCGATCACCGCATCGGCGTCCGGACCATCGCTGATGGTGATCGTTCCCGCGCGGATCGCCGTGCCGGTATATTCCAGCACCGCGCGACCGACATTCAGACGGCCTCCCGTCACGGTCCTGCCCTGCAGCGCGGGAATGGCGTCGACCGATTCCATCAACGCCTGTTTGATCGCCATGCCACTGAACGCGGGATTGATCGCCTTGAGCAGGGCGCAGGCGCCGGCGACGTGGGGCGTGGCCATCGAGGTGCCGCTGTAGGAGCTGTAGCCCCCTCCCTGCACCGAGCTGAGCACGTTCACGCCGGGAGCGCCCAGGTCGACGGTGGTCAGCCCATAGCTGGAAAACGACGCCATGGCGTCGACGTGGTCGGTGGCGGCCACAGCGATGACGTTCTCGCTGGTGTAGGAACTGGGGTAGTTCAGCGCCACGTCGTTGTCGGCGGCGTTGTTGCCGGCGGCGGCGATGTAGAGCTTGCCCAGCACGCCAGCGGCATCGATCGCGTCCTTCATGGCCTGCGAATAACCGCCACCGCCCCAGGAGTTGGAGGTCAGGTCGAACCGCATCCGATTGGCGTAGAGCTGGGCTTCCACCGCATCCGAAATGGCGCCGTACCCATCGCTGCCGAGGAACTTCAAGCCGATGAGCGACACCCGCCAGCACACCCCGGTCACCCCGACGGTGTTGTTCCCGGCGCCGCCGATGGTGCCTGAGCAGTGGGTGCCATGCGAATTGTCGTCGAGAGGATCGTTGTCGTTGTTGATGAAATCCCAGCCGCGCCAATCGTCGATGAAACCGTTGCCATCGTCGTCGACGCCATTGCTGCGTCGATTGCGTCCCAGGGCGTCGGTGCCCGACTCGGCGGGATTGGCCCAGACGTTGGGAACCAGATCCGGGTGGAGGTAGTCGATGCCCGTATCGATCACGCCGACGCGCACGGCATGATCGCCGGTGCCGACCGCCCACGCCTCGGGCGCATCGATATCGGCATCGGGTGCACCACCGGTCTGTCCGGCGTTGTGCATGCCCCAGAGCTGGGAGAACAGCGGGTCATCGGGATTGCCATAGGCGTGCACGACCCAGTCCGGCTCCGCCGTGCGCACGGCGGCTTCGGCCGACAGCTTCCGCTGAATCGCCGGCAGGGCTTCATGCGTGGCCACCGGAAAGGCCAGGAGGTAGGTCGACGATCCGGTGAGGTGGCGGCGCACGGTCAGTCCCAGCCGTTTGGCCATCGCGGCGACCTCGGCCGCCTCCACCCCAGGGGCGGCGCTCATCATGATGTGGTCGCCAACCATTTCGCGCCGGCTCACCAC
>JANPIY010000417.1:0-12835 GCA_031425255.1 Planctomycetota bacterium | reverse complement strand
TGCGACGGGTAACGACACCAATGGTCAAACGGCTACGGCCACCTCGGACGGTGAAGACCACGCCATACGCGTCCGAACGGACAACTCCAGTTACCTCCTTGCCTGAAGCACCCCCAGGGGGCGCCCGGAAACTCTGCGGTTGGAACGGTCTTCTTGCCTCTGCGCCTCTGCGGCCGGACATCTCAAGTAAGCGATGACGTGCAGCGGCGATGATCCCACGGGCGGCTGCTTGACGACGTCCCTGGTGCTACTAGGTATTACCACCTCGTAATACCACGTAATACAGGAGCCGACGATGGCCCGTAACCGACAACTCTCCATATCCCTGATGCTGGTGCTGGGCGCGACCGTCGGCGCTGCCGAAACGGCCGATGTCCAGGCCCAATTGGATGAGCTGCGCCAGGCTCAGGCCGCGTTGGCCGCCCGCATCGCCGATCTGGCGCGCCATGAGCCGCACCATGACGCCCACGGCGACGAGGACTCGAAGCACCTCGACGTTTCTCTGGCAGTGGAAGCCATCGCCGGCTGGTCGAGCGAATCCGATGCCTCGATCGCAAACCTGGAAGGCGGTAGCCACGACCCCCAACAGCGCGGCTTCACCATGCCGAGCGCCGAGCTGACCATCGCCGGCGCGGTCGATCCGCACTTCATGGCGCAAGCCAATGTGGTGTTCCTCATCGATTCGGACGGCCAGTCGGTGGTGGAGTTGGAGGAAGCCTTCATCCGCACGCGGTCGCTACCATATGGCCTGGAGATCACCGCCGGCCAGTTCTTCACCGCCTTCGGGCGCTTCAACGCCACCCATCCCCATGCCTGGAGCTGGATCGATCAGCCGGTGATCAACAGCCGCCTGTTCGGGGGCGATGGCATGCGGAGTCAAGGCGCCAGCGCGGGCGCCGTCTTGCCGACCGCGTGGTGGTCGGAAGTGATGTTCGCGGTGCAGAACGCGCGCGGCGAGACCATGGCCAGCTTCTTCGCCGAGGGCGAGGGGCTCGGCGGCCGCGACTACGGGCTCGAGACCACGACGCGCAGCGCGGGCGACCTCGCCTGGAGTTCGCGCTGGAGCAACGCCAGTGCGATCGGCGCTGGTGTCGGGCTGCGCTTCGGCGCATCCCTCGCGGTCGGCCCCAACGCCTCGGGCAGCGACACCGACTCGTTGGTCTACGGCGCGCACCTGACGCTGAGCTGGGACCCTCAAGGCGACGGGCGCGGATTCCCGCGGGTGACGTGGGAGACCGAAGCCATCAGCCGCCAGGCCGAGGTCGATGTCTTCGTCGCCGATCCTGGCGGTCCCGATGAGACCATCTATGACGCCGACACCCTGGGGGATCGAGGCCTGTTCAGCCAACTGCTCGTGGGGTTCCGGCCAGGGTGGTCGGCGGGGTTGCGTTACGAAGCTGCCACCGGCAGCGGTGACAGTGTCGGCGGCCGCGCGAGCGATCCGCTGCGTGATGACCGCATGCGTCTGTCGCCGCTGATCGCCTGGCGGCCGACGCCAGCCAGCCGCCTGCGCCTGCAGTACAACTACGACCGCGCCGATCACCTCGCGGACGGCGACGCGCACAGCGCCTGGTTGGCTCTCGACATCATCCTGGGCGCACATCCTACGCATGGGCTGTGAACGAGGTGCGCGGAGACATCACCGCCACCGCCCGCCCGGAAGCCGACGTGGCGTCCCGGCGCAGCGCAGGTAGACCATGCGTCATGGCCACGCGAACCGCTCCGGTGATGGATGACAGCAGCGGCTGCGCCGCACGCCTGAAGGCGCTGTCGGACCCCACGCGCCTGGCGGTCCTGCGACGGCTCTCGGCTGGTCCCGCCAATGTCACCGAACTGGTCGAAGCCTTCGAGGTGGCGCAGAATCTGATGTCGCACCATCTCAAAGTGCTGCGCGACGCCGATCTGGTGGTCTGCCACCGCGAAGGAAAGTGCCGTTTGTACGCTCTCGCCGACGGTGTACTCGGACGCGGCGCCAAGGTGTTGAAGCTGGGCTGCTGCGACATCTCGTTCCATCAGCCCTGAAGCTACTCCCTATCCGAGACGCTCAGAGGCGCGTGCCAGCGAGGTAGGCTCTGGCCACCGCGTCGCCGGCATCGGCGAAGATCTCCGCCGCCGGTCCCTGGGCGATGATGCGGCCACCGTCGCCGTGGTTCCAGAACACCGCGACGCGGTCGGCGATGCGGCGCGCCTGCGCCAGGTCGTGGGTGACGAACACCACGGTGAAGAGCCCCTTGAACGACACGATGAGATCCTCGACCACGCCAGCGGCGATGGGGTCGAGCGCACTGCACGGTTCGTCCAGGAGCAGGACCTGCGGGCGTAACACCAGGGCCCGGGCCAGACACAGGCGCTGTTGCTGGCCACCGGAGAGGTGGAGGGCGGAGTGGTCGAGGCGGTCCTTCACCTCTTCCCACAGACCGGCCGCGCGCAGGCAGCGCTCGCTCTCGGCGGCGATGGCGGCGCGGTCGCGCACGCCGTGTTCGTTCAGCGGCAGCGAGAGGTTGCGACGGATGCTCAACGGAAAGGGGTTCGGACGCTGGAAGATCATTCCGACCTGCGTGCGCAAGCGGGTGACGGGAAGATCCGCCGCACGGATGTCGCGGTCGCCCAGCAGCACCTGTCCCTCGACCGTCGCTCCCGGCACCAGATCGATCAACCGGTTGAGGCATTGCAGCACCGTGCTCTTGCCGCAACCGGAGGGGCCGACCAGGGCGGTGATGGCGCACGAGGGAGCTTCCAAGCGCACCTCCGCGACCGCGGCACGGCCATGGTAGCGCACCATCAGGCCACGGGTGGAGAGCCCAGGACAGACGCCGTTGCTGCAGCTCGCAGCGCTCTGCGTGCTGATGGTGGCCCCCACCTTGTTGGGCGGACAGCAGCCTGGCGACGTGGTGGTAGCGGTCGGACCAGCGGGCGTGGTATCGGTCATGGCGAGTTCCTGCGGGTGGCCCAGTGCAACAGCACCATGCCGGCGACGAGGTCGATGATCACCAGGATGCTCAGCAGCACCAACGCGGCCGCCGCCGCGCTGGCATCGCCCCCCGGCACATTCATCGCCAGGTCGTAGATATGCACGGTCAGTGCGCGGCCCGAATCCATCAACGAGCTGGGCATGCGGTCGACGTATCCGCTGGTGAAGATCAGCGCCGCGGTCTCGGCCAAGGCCCGGCCGATGCCGAGGGCCACGGCGGCGCCGAGGGCGGGTGCCGCTGCCGGCAGGATCAGCGTGCGCAAGGTGGTCCAGCGCGAGAGCCCCAAGGCCGCCGCGCCGGCGACCTGTTCAGCCGGCACCGCGCGGATGCCGCTCTCGGCGATGCGTACGACCAGCGGGAGGCACATACATGCCAGGGTCAGCCCACCGCTGAGGATGGAGAAGCCCAACCCCAGCACCTTGCAGAAGAAGGCGAAACCGAAGAGCCCGAGGACGATGGACGGTGCGCCCGCCAGGACGTCGAGGCTCAGGCGGATGAGCCCGGCTGCACGGCTCTTCGATTGCGCCAAAAGCACCGCCGCCGCCAGCCCCGTGGGCATCACCACCGCCAAACAGCAGGCGAGGATGAGGCCGGTGGAAACCAGGATCGGCGCGATGCCACCGGCACGTCCGCTGCGCCTGGGCTCGGTGGTGAGGAATTCCCACGACAGGCGCTGCCAGCCATGGGCGAGCAGATCGGCCACCACCCAGCCCATGACGCCGAGCACGACCGCGACCGTGCCCCACATCGCCACCACCAGCGCGCCGTCACGCAGGCGGATCCGTAGGGGGGTGGTGCGCTCATCCATGGACAGCACCCCTGCCACCGAGGCGCGACAACAGGGCCAGCGCCGTGACCATCAGCAGCAGTGTCAGTCCGGCGACGGCGAGCGCGCCCTGGTGGGTGCCGGTGGCGTAGGCCATCTCGAGAGCGATGGCGGCATTGAGCGTGCGGATGGGATCGAAGACGCTGGCGGGGATCTGCACCACGTTGCCGCTGACCATCAGCACGGCCATGGTTTCGCCGAGGGCGCGTCCGACCGCCAGGAGGGCGCCAGCGATGATGCCACCGCGGGCCGCCGGCAAGGCGACGCCGAGCACGGCGCCACCGCGGGTCAGCCCAAGTGCAGCGGTGCCGTGCCAGAGCTCGGCGGGCAGTACCCGCAGGCTGGCCTCGGTGGTGAGCGCGATGATCGGCAGGATCATGATCGCCAACACCACCGCACCGGCGAGCAGGCTCGTGCCCGGTGGTTGCCAGCGCAGTATCAGCGGCACCAGCACGGTCAGGCCCCACAGGCCCAGGACCACCGAGGGCATTCCCGCGAGCACGCCCATCACCACCCGCAGGGTCTTCGCCAGTCGCGGGCCGGCATAGACCGCCATGCAGGTGCCGATCAGCAGGCCAGCTGGCAGGGCGATGAGCACCGCGCCGGTGGTCACCAGTAGGCTGCCCAGCGCCAGCGCGCTCAAGCCGAACCGTCCCTCCTCCGCCGACGGATACCACGCGGTGCCCGCGAAAGACCATGCGCCCACCGCGGCGATGGTCGGCAGGGCGCTCACGGCGACGAAACCGAACACCAGCAGCACCACCAGCCCAGCGGTGCCACCGCCAAGCCACAGCACCATCGCCAGGACCCGGTCAGCGGGTCGGTGGGACGAGTGCGAGATCGACGATGAGGTCATCCACGTCCTTCGAACAGGCGAGTGCCAGGAAGTCCTTCACCAGCCCGCTCGGTTCACCCTTGGTGACCAGGTTCAGCGGTCGCGACAAGGGCCAGGTGCCATCGCGCACGTGCGCGGTCGATGCGGTGATGCCGTCCATCGGCAGCATGCGGATGGCGACCCCGGCCTCGATGCCGACCTGCGCTGTGCCGATGCTGACATAGCCGATGGCTCCGGGGTTGCCGGCCACGGTCTTCACCCCCTGTTCGTTGTCGCCGATCACCACCTTGGCTTTGATAGCGGAATTTTTCAGGGCGAAATGGTGGCAGAAAAGTTCCAGCGTCGAGCGCCCTTCGGCCTTGTTCACCACGGTGATGGGGCGGGCGGTGCCACCCACTGCCAGCCAATCAGCGATGGACCCGGAGTAGATGCCGATCACCTGCTCCTTGCTCAAGGCAGTGACCGGATTGTCACGATGCACGATCATCGCCACGCCATCGCGGGCGAGGAGGTGGGCGACGACCTGCTCATCAGCCTTGAGCGCGCGCGAGACCATGCCGATGTCAGCCAGGCCGCTGAGGGCATCGGTCACGCCGCGCGAGGAGCCCCCGGTCTGGACGTCGACGCGCACGCCGGGGTGTTTGGCTTCGAAGCGTTTGGCGATCTCCGCCACCACCGGCGAGACCGTGCTGGAACCGGTGATGGTGAGGCGGCCTTCCGCCGTGGATGCGACCCTGGGCAGCAGCGCGGAGAGGAGCAGGCCGAGCAGGATGTTTCGCATCGACGTCCCTTGATGTGAGCGCAGCACCTCAGTCGATCCGCTCTGCGCGTCAACCTGCAATTTGGCCGTCGCTGCCGACGGGTCAGCGACACCACAGCCATGGCCCATGGCTATAGAGTCGTGCGCAACACCTGCATCGAGGGTCTGCGGCATTCCATGTGGGTTCTTTCTGCCGGAAAAAACTCGCGAATGGTCCAACCGCAGAGGGCGCAGAGGTCGCAGAGCTGAGAAGTCCCAACTCTGCGCCCTCTGCGGCCTCTGCGGTTGGAACTGCATTCTTGGGAGGAGGGCAGTTATCGGACCCACACGAAACACCGCATAGTCCGCATCGCGTGAGGCGGACCCTCCCTTACGGGAGTGCGATCAGGATGACCGCCGCCGCGCCATAGGAGTCCGCGTCGTCGCCGCTCTCGTCCCAGTGGAAGACCTCGAAGTTGAGCTGGACCTGTTTATGCGGTTGGGTGAGGACGGCGAGCGCGACCTCGAGGATCTCATTGTCCGGCAGGTCCATGCCGCGGTCGACGCGGTCGACCATCGCGGTGATCGAGACCCGGTCGTTGATGGCGTAGTTGGCCATCACCAGCCACATCAGCGCATCGCCGAACTCGGGACCGGTGACCGACAGGTGGTTGTGGAAGTGGTACTGGACCTCGCCGGCGAAGAACCAGCCGTGGTCCTCCCAGGTGGTGACGTCGAGGTTGAAATCGAGCGCGGCGCCCGCCGATGAACTGAGGCCGTCCTCGGTCATCGAATCAGGATCGAAGACCGCGCCCAGTTCGGCCTGGCCCAGCCACACCGGCGACCAGGTCAGATTCGCACCCAGGGCCATGTCGGTGCCGCTGGTCTCTGGCCCATCGCCGAGCACATCCTCGACCACGTAGAAGGACAACGTCAGCGGATCCTCGGGCGCCTCCAGCGTCAGGCCGAGGCCATCGGAGACGAAGGGATGGTTGCCGAGTTCGCCATGGTCGCGCACGTTCCAGGACCACACCGCGGAATGGTTCACGCGCAACAGGTTGGGGGTATGGAAACCTTCCCAGCCGATCCAGGTGGTGTTGAAGCGGCCGACGCGCAGGGTCGCCAGATCGTGGAATTTCCAGTCGATGAACGCCTGTTCGAGGATGACGTTGTTGTCGTCATCGAACTGCGGCTCGTTCGAGGCGAAGACATCCAGGCGTAGGCTGAACTCGTCGACGCGATAACCGATCCGGAGTAGGGCATCGGCGGAGAAGTCGATGACGTCTTCATCCTCCGTGCCGACGCTGCCGACCGCGCTGTGATTGGGACTGTTGGCATCACGGTGTTCGCCGCGGGCGAAGGCCTCGCCCCAGCCGCCGATCTGCAGACCTGAACCGGGTGGACCGACCTCCAGCGCCGACAACGACGTCGCGCCAGTCAGGAGCAGGAGGGATGGTATGAGGGCGTGGCGTGGGCGCATTTCCGCGACCATCCGTTCCAGGTTCCTGCGCGCAAGGAAAGCCTAGGCAACCCGAGCGACGCCCCGGGCGATGCATGGAGCGTCGGCGTCAGACCAAGGGAGCTTCCAGCACGACGGCGGCGTCACTACCAACGACGCAATCGATGCGCTGGGGAAACGCGCGCATACCGGGCGATGCGCGGCGCATTCCGCTCGTGCCATCTGGCATCAGTGCCGATGCCCTGGGGTCTCGCAGTGCTCCTCGCTGTGCTCGCGATGGTGGTGTTCGGGACGGAGGAGGCGGCGGACCAGGCCATGCCTGGGACTGAACACGCACGACAGCAGGAAGCCGGCGCTGAGCACCAGCACCATGGCCGGGCCCGAGGCCAGCCCGGCCTGGACGCTCAGCCAGAGGCCGATGAGCGCGCCGGTGACGGCGTAGACCGCCGAGAACAGCAGCATCACGCCCCAGCGGTCGCACCACAGGTAGGCGGTGACCGCTGGCAGCATGAACAGGCCCAGCGCCAGCACGCCGCCGAGGGCATGCAGCGCCGCCACCAGGTTGAGCACCACCAGCGCGAGCAGGCCGAGGTGGGTCACCGCGCTCCAGCCGCCGCTGGCGCGGTGGTATCCTGGGTCGAAACACTCCAGCAGGATGCTGCGGTAGAACAGCGCGAAGACGGTGATGGTCAGCGAACTGACGCCGGCCGCCAACCACAGGTCCTGTGGTCCCACCGCCAGGATGTTGCCGAACAGGAAGTGTAGGAGATCGACCGGTGTGCCGGCCTTGCTCACCAGCGCCACGCCCAGGGCGAAGAGGCCGATGAACAAGGCGGCGAAGGCCGCGTCCTCCTTCACCCGCGTCAGCCGGCTGATCAATCCGCTCGCCAGTGCGGTCACCAGTCCGGCGGTGAGTCCGCCGACCAGCAGCGCGGGCAGGCTGGTGCCGACCAGCAGCCAGGCGATGCCGACGCCTGGGAGCAGCGAGTGCGCCAGCGCATCACCCATCAGCGACAGGCGACGCACCACCAGCACGCAGCCGAGCATGCTGGCGCTGATGCCGATCAGCACGCACAGCGCCGCCGCCCGCCACAGGAAGCGGTGCTCGGGTGCCAGCGCCGCGGCCAGACCTTCGTTCAGCCAATCGCTCATGGCGCCTCCCGCTTGCCGGCGCGCACCCGCGGATCGCGCAGCGACCGTCCCAGGCTCGGCACCACCGGCGCCCGCGGCACCGCCGCGACCGACCGCTCGGCGACGTAGCTGGTGCCGTAGGCGCGCGCCAGGTTGCGCGGCGCCAGCACCTCGGCGGTCGCACCGGCGGCGATCAGGCTGGCGCGGACCAGCAGGGCCTGCGGGAAGAAGCGGCGTGCCAGGTCGAGGTCGTGCACCACCGTCACCACCAGGCGTCCGGCCCTGGCCCATTCCTGCAACCGCCGCACGAGGTCCGAGGTCGAACTGGGATCGAGGCCGGCGAAGGGTTCGTCGAGCAGGAAGATGTCGGCGCCGCTGGCGACCGCGCGCGCCAGGAAGGTGCGCTGCTGCTGGCCACCGGACAACGCGGCGATCTGGCGCCCGGCGAGCCACTCCAGGCCCATCTCGCTGATGGCGGCATCGACCACCGCGTGGTCCTCGGCGCGGAAACCGCGGAACGGACCGAGCACCTGATAGCGACCCATCGCCACCACGTCGCGGACAGTGACGGGGAAATCCCAATCCACCGAGGCGCGCTGCGGCAGGTAGCCGATGCGCCGGCTGGCCTTGCGGCAGGGCAGCCCGCCGATGGTGATGCTGCCGGTGGTGAGCCGGTGCCAGCCCAGGATGGTGCGCAGTAGGGTGCTCTTGCCCGCGCCATTGGGACCCATCAAGGCGACCAGCGAGCCGCAGGGCAGTTCGGCGGAGAGATGGTGCACCGCGGGCGTCGGGCCGTAACACACGGTGACATCGTCGAAACGCAGGACGTCGCTCGCCATCAGCGGCCTCCTCCGTCATGAGTCAGCGTGCCGGCGACCGCGCCCTCGCCCCACAACATCCCGGTGCGGCCGGCGAAGGTCCAGCGCAGCGCCACCGGTTGGATGCTGGTGGCGTCCTCGGGTTCGGCCTGGACGAAGATGGTGGCGCCGTCGCCGCTCGCCTCTGCTTCCCAGTGCTGGTCGTCCCGCGACATGCCGGCCAGCGTCCGGCCTTGGAGCTGCACGGTCCAGCGGGCGACCGGGAAGGTGGTCTCGAGCACCAGCCGCCCGCTGACCACGGGTGTCACGGCGGCGACGGTCGTCGGCGTGCTGGGGGTGCCACCGTGATGTTCAACCACCAGCACGCCGGCGGCGGCGAGGGCGGCGAATGCCGCCGCGCCGACCAGACGCCAGCCGGTACCACCGGTGAATCCCAGTTCCGTGATCATCAGGCG
Organism: Planctomycetota bacterium; assembly: GCA_031425255.1. Lineage (GTDB taxonomy): Bacteria > Planctomycetota > UBA11346 > UBA11346 > UBA11346 > BOG-1363. The sequence continues at coordinate 3,600 of JANPIY010000417.1, read as the reverse complement.
CGGACGCAGTCGTGTTTGACGGTCTTGCCGTCGCAGGTGAACACCAGTTCGTGGCAGGTGCGGCACTCTTCCATCGGATGGCTATGGCTGAAGTCCTCCCAGTCATGGCGTCGGCGGGCATCGAGGATGCCGGTGCCGTTGCACAGCGGACAGGTTTCCTTCAGCGCGGCGAGCACGGCGTTGCGGATGAATTCGCTGCGGTTGCGCACGCTCTTCAGCAGCATGACCAGATCGTGATCGGCCTTGAAGGAGATGACCTCTTGATCGCTCATGCGCGTGGCCTCCGGCGCGTATGACCGTGTATTACCGGCCCCCCGAGTCAACCCGCGGGGATGACGGTACGAAGCCAGAAAGGCATAGCCACAGACCCCACAGAGCGCACAGTGGAGAGGTGGCATCCCCGCCTCTGTGGGCTCTGTGGGCTCTGAGGCTAGTTGTCCATCTCACGTGGATGGCTCAGATCGCCTCGGTCGCCCAGCCCAGGCCGCTGGCGGCAAACTGGTCGGCGCCGGTGACCACCGCCGCGACGCCGCCGGCGCTCGGCAGCCAGGCGTTGGCGACCCGGCGGATGTCGGTGACGGTGGTGGCGAGGATGCGGCTGCGGAAGGCGTTGAGGCGTTTGGGCGTCGAGCCCTTGAGATCGCCGGTGAAGCGCGCGCGCGCCTCGCCGGCCGGACTCCCAGGGGAGTCGAGTCCGGCGATGACGCCGAGGATCGCCTCCTTCAAGAGCCGCGGATCGTTCGGGCAATCGCTCAGCCAGCGCAGGCTGTCGCGCATGTCGTCATAGGTCCCGGCGAGGCGTGGGTCGCGATAGCTGGTGAGGGTGAAGGTACCGGTCGAGGCCGCGAAGCTGGCGCCGGAACCATAGGCGCCGCCCTTTTCGCGGATGCGCGGATGCAAAATATTGTTCACCAGCAGCCGGCCGGCGATGGCCAGGGCGGGCGCGTCGGCGTGTCCCAGCGGCACCGCCGGAAAGGCTAGTGCGCAATAGTTCACCGCCGTCGCCGTGGTGTAGGCGGTAGGTGGTTCGTTACGCGCCAAGAGCGTGCGGAAGGGCTGGCGCGCCCCGGTCGGCTGACCGAGCGCGCTCCAGGCCTGGTGGACCAATTGCTGAACGCCCGCATCGCCGGCGGTGTCGCCGATCACCCCGAGATGACGCGGCTGGTTGAGCAGGCGCGTGCGCAGGGCAGCCAGCGCAGCGCCGAGTTTTTCCAGCGCAGCGTCGGCCCCAGGGACGTCCTCGCCGATGCTCGCCGCCAGGCGTTTGAGCCAGGCCAGGCGGCCGAGTCCGCTCAGGCGGTGGCCGAGGGCGGCGGCGCCGCCCATGCCGCGCACCGCGGCGCGCGCGGCGAAGGCGTTGCCGGCGCTGGCGACGCGATCGCTGAGCCGCTGCACGCTCTGCTCGATCAGCTCGCGCAGGCGCTCGTGCTCATCGAAACGCTGATCCTGCAGGGTTTCGGCGATGAGCCCGGTGAAGTCGGCGTGCCGGCTTCCGAGGCCTTTGACCTCGATGAAGAGCAGCCCATGCAGATGAGCGAGGTTGTCGATGTCGGCCGAGAGATCGGTCCACGCCGAGAGCCCGGCGCAGCGCGCATTGAGCTCGCCCGCGCGCACGGTGTAGTCACTCGCACCGACCCCCAGGCTGCCGATGGTCTGGGCCAGCAGGGGGAGCAGGTCGAGTTCCTGCTCGTCGAGTTCCGGCAGCGGCAAGGCGGCGAGGTGGTGGAGGATGCCGTTGGTCGCGGCGGTGAAGATGGTCAGGCCCTGCTGCTCGCTGCCGCTGGGGAAACGGCGTTCCCCAGGCACGTCGCTGAGCTGGAGATCGGGCAGCACTTCCGGATCGTCGACACTGGCCTGGCGTGTGGCGAGGTCCTTGGCCAGGGTGGCGAGATGTTCGCGACCGCTGGTGTCGAGAGCGGCGAGGTCGCGCTCGACCTGCTGGCGTTCGAGCGCTTGCGCCCGGTTGTGGAAGTCGCGATCGGGCTTGGCCATCAGCAGGGCGCGGTGCGGGTGGTCGAGCAGCCGCCGACGCAGTTCGCCCGCGATGAAGCCTGGGGCGTTGGCGCGTTGGCGGAGCCGCGTGATCGCCTGCGCCTGATCGAGGAACGGCAGCGGCTCCACGCCGTAGTTCCACGGCGACAACAGCCGGAAGCACAGCTCCAGCCCGTAAGGATAGTGATCGCCGCTGATCTCGCGGCGGGCGAGTTCGAGCTGATGCAACGCCGCGTCGAGTTCGGCTTGCGGCACGCCTTGTTCAGCGATCTGACGCACGGTCGCCAGCACCAGCGGTTCGAACTTGGTATAGTCTGCCGGGTCTATGCCAGAGAGTTCGGCGGTGAACAGTCCGTTGCGGTAACTCGCGCCGAAGCCGCTGCCGCCGATCGAACGTCCGAGGCCGCTGTTCTCCAGCGCCAGGCGCAGCGGCGCACCGGCATGGCCGAGCAGCACCCGTTCGAGCAGTTCAGCGGTCAGCACTTCATCGAGGTCGGCGACGTCGCCCCACAGCCAGGTGAGCGCCACCGCCGAGACGTCGAGGATGTCCTGATCGGCACCGAAGGGCACCGGCACCTCGATGGTGATGGGTTGGCTCAGCGGCGGCTGCAGCGTCGGCGAGGGCAGCGCCTGGCCGGCGTCGCCGATGAAATAATCATCCAGTCGCCGATGCAGGTCGGGCGCCGGTTGATTGCCATAGGTGATGAAGCAGGCATTGGCGGGGCGATAGCAGCGGCGGTGGAAGGCCACGAGATCCTGGTGCGTCAGCCCAGGGATGTCGGCGGGATCGCCGCCGTAGTTGTGGCGGTAGGTGGTATCCGGCAGCAGGGTGCGTGCGGTGACCATCGAGATCTGCTCGCCGGTGCCGTCCATCGCGCCCTTCATTTCGTTGAAGACCACGCCTTTGCGTTCGCCACCCTGGCCCACCGGTTCAAGGCGGTGGCCTTCCTGGGCGAAATCGAGCGGATCCAGCAGCGGCGCGAAGACCGCGTCCAGATAGACCCCGGTGAGGTTGTCGTAGTCCTTGGCCACCTGGCTGGCGAAGGGATAACAGGTCATGTCCGGGAAGGTCATGGCGTTCATGAAGGTCTGCAGCGAGCGCCGCAGCATCTGGAAGAACGGATCGCGTACCGGGTAGCGCTTGCTGCCGCACAGCGTGGTGTGTTCGAGGATGTGCGGCAGCCCGGTGGAATCCTGCGGCAGGGTGCGGAAGCCGACCACGAAGGCGCGGTGGTCGTCATCGCAGGCGAGGTGGTAGTGCACCGCCCCGCAGGCATGTCGCCAGGTCTCCATGGTCACCCCGAGGGCGGGGACGGCTTGGCTGGCGGTCAGGCGGAAGGCGGCATCGATCATGGGGGGCAGCTTCGGCGGTGATTCCAGGTCGCAAGGCGGGGACGGTGGGGCCCGCACGGGGCAACCATGCGGGGGGAAGGACGGGCGTGTGACTTGGGAACCGCCAACACCCGATGGGGGGATCCGCACTCCGCACTCCGCACTTCGCACCCTGCACGGCCATCTCCGCAATGCTGTTGAAGTAAGATATGTGGCCGCAGAGGCGCAGAGACGCAGAGGTGAAAGGCCCTGATCCGCCTTTCCTCTGCGTCTCTG
>JANPIY010000416.1:0-1711 GCA_031425255.1 Planctomycetota bacterium | reverse complement strand
GTTCGGCGCCGGGGTGACCAACGGCTGGGGTCCTATCGACCTGATTTCCCTCGGCCTCGCGCTGGTCTTCGGCACGGCGGGGTTACCGCACATTCTGATCCGCTTCTACACCGTGCCGGATGCAAAGACGGCGCGGGCTTCGGTGGTCTGGGCCATGATCATCATCGGCCTCTTCTACATCATGACCACCTTCTTCGGCTTCGGTGCCGCGAGCATCCTCGGTCCAGATTTCATTGCGGCGCATGGTGGCACGAACATGAGCGCTCCCCTGCTCGCGGAGCGCCTCGGAGGTGAGGTCTTCTTCGCGTTCATCTCCGCCGTGGCGTTTGCTACGATCCTCGCCGTGGTTGCGGGGCTCACGATCAGCGCGAGCACGTCCTTCGCACACGACTTCTACACGAACGTGATCTACCACGGGCAGGAGCCACGGCCTGGCCAGGAAGTCCGCGTTGCGCGGATCACCGCGTTCGTAGTCGGGGCACTGTCGATCATCCTCGCGATCATCCTGGGGCCCAAGGTGAACGTCGCCTTCCTCGTGGGCCTCGCCTTTGCCGTCGCGGCTTCCGCGAATCTCCCCGCGATTGTCTTCTCCGTATACTGGAAGCGCTTCAACACTGCGGGCGCGGTCGGCAGCCTGGTGGTCGGTTTGGGCTCCAGCATCGCCCTCATCATGGTCAGCCCGGTCGGCATCTTCGGCAAACAGGGCGCCTGGTTCCCTCTGGAGAATCCGGGCATCGTCAGCATCCCGCTGGGCTTTTTCGGTGCGATCATTGGTACCCTGCTCACCAAGGAGCCCGAAGCCGAAGCCCGCTTCACGGAGATGACCGTGCGCGCCAACATTGGCCTCGGGGCCGAGAAGGCCAGCGACCATTAATCGGTTGAGCCGGGTGCCAGGGCACGGTTGATTGCACGCCTGCCTTGATGCCCGCCCTTTCTGCACCCGCCTCTCCATCGCTACCCTCGCAGGTAGTCCGGCATCTGTACGTTCATATCCCCTTTTGTCCGAAGGTCTGCCCGTACTGCTCCTTCTACAAGGAGGCGAGCGATCGCAACAAGACTCAGCGGTTTCTCGACTCCGTCCTCGCCGAACTCGACGCTCGCCTTGCGACTACCCAGCTGCGACCGCAGACCATCTTCTTCGGCGGTGGCACGCCCAGCGCGCTCTCCACGCCTCAGCTGGATCATCTGCTGACCGGACTGCGCGCTCGACTCGACCTAAGCGATCTCCAGGAGTGGACGCTGGAGATGAACCCCGCCACCGTCTCGCTGGAGAAGGCAACACTCCTCCGTGATCTCGGCGTTAACCGGATCAGCATGGGTGTGCAATCGTGGGACGAGGAACTCCTGAAAGTGCTCGGGCGCGTACACAATGGCACGCAGGCCGAGCGTTCCTACGAGATCCTCCGCGAGGCAGGTTTCGAGAACGTCAATCTCGACTTCATCTTCGCCGTGCCCACACAGACTCGAGAGCAGTGGCACGCCACCCTGGCGAAAACGGTCGCACTCGCACCCGAGCACGTGTCCGCCTACTGCCTCACCTACGAGGAGGACACGGCGTTCTTTGCGCGTTTCCAGAATGGCGAACTTACGCAGGACGAGGCCTGGGACGCGGACCTCTTCGAGACGACCATGGATGTACTTTCCGGCGCGGGATACGATCAGTACGAGATCTCCAACTACGCTCGTCCCGGTCGCGAATGTTGGCACAATC
>JANPIY010000415.1:0-5707 GCA_031425255.1 Planctomycetota bacterium | reverse complement strand
AGCGCCTACGACGGCGACCCCGAGGAGTCCACCGGAGCCGAGGGGCAGTCCCGCCGCCAAGGCGAGGATCAGCGCCAGACTGGAGCCGCCGCTGATGCCGAGCACCGACGGGCTGGCGAGCGGATTACGCGTCAGCCCTTGCAGGACGGCTCCCGCCACGGCCAGGGCCGCGCCGACCAGCGCGCTCGCGACGGCGCGCGGCAGACGCAGGTCGCGCACTACCGTATGGCTCTCGTCGCCCGCATCCGGACGGATGAGCGCCGCGATCACGGTCGCGGCATCGATCGGGCGCGGACCAGTGCCGATCGACAGGGCGAGTCCGGCGAGGAAGAGCGCCACGACGATGCCGGTGAGCACCGCGGTTCTCATGGCTTGCCTGCTGGGTCGACGCAGGCGGCGACGACTTCGTCAGCCATCGCCTCCGCGGCGAGCACACCCTGTCCGTTCATCCAGGTGCCGAAGTCGACGACGTGCAGGCGACCGCCGCGCACGGCGGGCAGTGCGCGCCAGGAAGCGGTGCGGAAGAGGCTGCGCGCGCTGCCCGCCGCATCCGGGTCGACCAGCAGGAACAGCCGGTCGGCGCGGACCTCGGACAGGGCTTCGCTGTCGATCGAATCCGCCCAGGGGCCGCGCGTACGCTCGGGCACCCGCGCATCGGCACGCAGACCCAGGCCGTCGTCACAGAACAGCAGCGGACCGAACTTGGCGTGCCGGTTGAAGATCATCACGTCGCGGAAGCGGATGCGCAGGACCGCCACCGTCTGGTCGGCGACCGGGCGCAGACGGCTGCGGGCGCTGGCGATGGTGTGCCGATGCGACTCCAGCCGGCGCTCGGCATCCGCCACCCGGCCCAGGATGAGGCCGACTTCGCGCAGGCCGCCGTTGCGCCCGTCGAGATCGACCGGCAGGAACACCGTCGGGGCGATGCGGCTGAGCTGGTCGTACCAGCGGGCATGACCGCTGCGCCCGCACAGGATCAGGTCGGGTTGGAGACGGGCCACATCCTCGAGGTTGAGCGACGACCCGAAGCCGAGCGACGGTACACCAGCCAGCTCCTGACGGTGAGGCGTGATCGGGACGTCGTCCCGCCACTGCGCTTCCGCTCCCACCGGGCGGACGCCGAGCGCGAGCAGCGCGTCGGTGGTGGCGATCGTCAGGCTGACGATGCGGCTCGGCCGCAGCGGCACGCGCGTGCGGCCGAACATGTGCTCGACCAGACGCCCATCGGCATCCTCGCCCACCACCCGCGCCGGGGCCGCGGGTGTGGGCGGAGCGTCCGGCCGCGACGTCCAGCGGGTCTCACCCAACCGCCCGGCGACGACGAGCAGGGCCGTGAACGCCGCGAGCGCCACGACCGCCAGGATCACGCCCTTGCCGAACACGACATTCAGAACCGGCCTTGGACGCCCAGCACGACGTCGGTCCCAGGAGAGATGGGATAGGTGCTGAAAGCCTCGCGATACGCCGTGTCGAAGACGTTGTTGATCGCCAGCAGCAGCGTCAGCGAACGCCCCGCGCCGGCGTCCCGCCAGGCGACATAACCGGCGCGCAGGTTCAGCATCGCCCACCCTGGGTAGGTGAAGTCGCTGCGATACGCCGGGCTGGTGGCGCTCGGCGAACCCAGGGCCGGATCCTCCGCCATGCTCACATCGGTCTTGTCGGCAGGCGATGGATCGTCGAACCGCAGCGCGTACTGCACCACGCCCTCGAACCACAGCCGGTCCGGCTGGGCCTCCCAGCGGACCCCGCCGATGCCGTTGGGCGGCGGGATCTTGTCGAGCGGCAGGTCGGTGTCGGAGTTCTCGCCCTGGGTGACCGTGAAATTCCCGAACACGGTCCACTGCGGGACGAACTCCCAGGCGGCTTCGGCCTCGATGCCGCGGATGTAGCCGCTGCCGCCGTTGACGCGGCGACGGGCGGTCGCCGTCCCGAAGCCGGGAACCGTGATGGTGCCGTCGTCGACGGTGGTGATGACGTCGTCGAGCACCGTCCAATAGCCGGTGACCGACGCCTGGAAGGTCTCCACCACCAGCCGTGGGCTCACCTGGTAGGTGATACTCGTTTCGGGTTCGAGGTCTGGGCTCGGCACGGTGATAACGCCGGTCGCGGTGTCGACCCGGCTGATGGACGTCAGCTCGCCGAAGTTCGGGATGCGGAACCCGGTGGCGACCAGGCCGGCGAGCGACAGTCCATCCGTCATCCACCAGACCAGCCCGGCATTCCAGGTGAGCGAATCGGTGCGTTCGTCGATGGTGAGATCGTCCACGGTCCACGGCGGCACCGGGTCGGTCGCCTTGGGCTCCGATTTGAAATGCGCCGTCTCGAAGCGGGCCCCCAGGTTGAGCGACAGGTCCTTCACCAGGCGGGTGTCGGACAACAGGAAGATGCCGAGTACGTCCAGTCTGGAATCAGGCGTCGTGCCGGTCGGCACGGTGGTGGTCACGGCGCCGGTGGTCTCGTCGATGGTCTCGAGTTCGAACTGGTTTTCGCGCTTCTCGATCCGGTCCTCGACCCCGTAGGTGAGCTGGGAGCCGGCCAACAGACCGATGGGTGTCGTCCCCTGCACGCCGCCGCCGACGAAGTCGTTCTCGCCGCGCTGGTAGCGCTTGGTGAAGGTCGTGATGGGCGCGGTGTCGGTGGTGGTGATCTCGGTGAACTCCTCGTCGTGGAAGAACACGTAGCTGCGGAGGTGCTCGACCCCGGCGAACGGCTGGTCGATGTCGTAGGACAACATGCGGATGTTGCGGTCCTCGATCGACCGCTGGGTGCGCGGGATGCCGTTGGGGTTCATGCGCGACTGCGCGTAGAAATCGGCGTCGTGCAGGGTGTTGTCGGTGACCGACAGGCGCAGGACATGGCCCTCGGCGAAGGACCAGGCGACATCGCCATAGAGGTTGAGCTGTTCGGCACTGGTATGCGGGACGAGGCCCCCACGCGCGCCGTCGTAATCGTCGAACTCCTGATGGGTGACGCCGACCATGGCGGTCAGGTTCTTGGAGGTGAAGGCGAGGTCGGCGCTGGCGGTCTGCTCGTCGTCGACGGATCCGTAGCGCAGGTAGGCGTCGCCGCCCACGCGCATCTGATCGGTGAACGCCGGCTGCTTGGTGATCACGTTGATCACGCCCGCCATCGCGTCACTGCCGTATTGGGATCCGGCCGGGCCGCGCACCACCTCGATCCGGTCGATGTAGCCCAAGGGCGATTGTTCGAACGGCGCCGCCGTGATGCGGACACCGTTCCACAGGTAGGCGATGTAGCGGTTGCCATTGCGCCCACGGATCACGGGCGAGAACTTGAGGCGATGGCCCTGCGATTGGATGGGCGTGAGACCGGTCTCCTCGCGCAGGGCCTCCGACGGCGAGTTTGGCTGCCGACGTTGGAGGTCGTCCGACGTCGCCACCGAAAGCGACTGCGGCACCGCATAGATGTCCTGTTCGCTGCGGTTGGCGGTGACCACCAGTTGTCGACCGCGGTGTGGCGTCGCTGCGCCCGCCACCACCGCTTCCGGTGTCGGCGGCACGACCGGCGGCGGGACCTCCGGGTGCGGCGGTTCCTCGGCAGCGACCGTCGAGGCCATGAGGGCGGACAACAGGACGGCGCGGTAACGCGGAGTCCGCTGGGCACGTGTGGGTGGGTCGCGATGAGCGGGGTCGGCGTCGTTCAGGTGCATGGCGCCGAAACGAATCTGAAATCGCCTGCCTTGGCAAGGGGCTCTTCTGCCCGCACATCTGACAATCGCCTGTTCGGCTGCTCAGCGGCTGAGCAATCAGAGGCACTCGCCGGAGCGGCGGCAGAACGTGTTCACCATGGTGCTGCTCCAGGGCCGCAAGCGGGTGCGCCCATCCTGACCCACACGTCGCGCCCGGCCCCCGGCCACGCTCACCCGCGGCGTGCCGCCTCGATCGCGGCGACGTCGATCTTGCGCATCGGCATCATCGCCTGGAACGCGCTTTACGCCGCCGGGCCACCGGCCGTCACCGCCTCGATCAGCACGCGGGGAGTGATCTGCCAGGAGATCCCCCAGCGGTCCTTGCACCAGCCGCACTGGCTTTCGGTGCCGCCGTTATTGACGATCGCGTTCCAGTAGCGATCGGTCTCGGCCTGATCCTCGGTCGCGACCTGGAACGAGAACGCCTCGCTGTGGCGGAACATCGGCCCGCCATTCAAGGCGAGGCAGGGGATGCCGAGGACGGTGAATGCCACCGTGCTGACCGCCCCCTCCTGCACGCTCGGATAATCGCTCGGCGCGCGGTGGACCGCCGTGACGCGACTGTCGGGGAAGGTCGCGGCATAGAACGTCGCCGCGGCCAGCGCATCGTGGTCGTACCACAGGCAGATGAGGTTTTTCGGTATCATGGCGTGGGCTCCTGAGGGGTGGTTGGTGATGCCGGATCGGGTAGATCGACGAGGCGCCGGATCTCGACCGTGCCGACCTTGGCGCCGGGATGCCGGGCGGCGATGGTGATCGCGTCATTGAGGTCGCGGGCGTGGAAGAGGTAATAGCCGCCGAGGAATTCCCGGGTTTCGGCAAAGGGGCCGTCGCTGACCAGGAGCTTACCCTGCCGGAGCCGCACGCTGGTGGCGGTGGTGGTGGGATGCAGCGGCGAGGCGCTGATGTAGTGCCTGCGGTCATCCAAGTGCCGGGTCAGTCCCACGGCCTCGGACTGCGCGGCCCGCAGCGCTTCAGGTCCCAGGGCATTCCACGCGGCCGCATCATCGTAGCACAGGAGCATGTAGCGCGCTGGCGGCGCGCCCTCCGCCGAGCGTCCGTGGAAATGATCGGGCGGCAGGGCGTCCATAGGGGAGACCGGTCGCACTTCGACCGTGCCCTTGCCGGCGGCAGGCAGGCGGGCGGCGATGGCGATGGCTTCGTCGAGATCGGGCACCTCGATGAGGAAGAAGCCGCCGAGCTGCTCGGTGGTCTCCGCGAAGGGACCGGCGGTGATCAGCGTTTCGCCGTGGCGCACGCGCACGCTGGTGGCGCTCGCCACCGGGTGCAGGGGCGAAGCGGCGAGGAAACGTCCGCCCACCTGCAGGTCCTGACATATCCTGGTGGACGTGGCGACACAGGCGGTCCATTCCTCCTGCGTCCAGGACTTTTCCGGGCTGTAGACCAGCAACATGTATCTCATGGCGTGTCCTTGCGAGCGAGCTGCGGACCGTCGGGCGTCCCCAGTGCGAGACGGGCGATGAGCGGTAGCCGCAGCGCCAGTCCGGTCCAGGCAAGGACGCCGAGGACGACCGGAAACCACCACGGATCACCGATGCGTACGTGGGTAGCCACGGCTCCGCCGAGATAGGCGGTGAGCAGGATGGCGCCCACGAACGACGTGCGGGGGATGAGGTAGAGCAGGGTCACCACGATCTCGATGACGCCGAGCGTGGGGACCAGCGTCAGCGGGAGGCCCAGGTGTTCCATCATCGCTGCTTTGCCTGGCCAGTCGGCGAACTTGGGAAGGCCGCTGGCGCCGATCATGAACAGGCCGACCAGCGCGGTCAGGATCAGGCCGGTGATGCGGCGGGCTCGTGAGACCACCGCGGGATCTTCAGCGTCATCAATTGCCGTGACCGCGCTCATGACGGCTTCCCAGGCACCATGACCATCCAGCCGATGCCGAAGCGATCGGTCACCATGCCATACCGCGGCGACCAGAAGGTCGTGGCCAGCGGCATGTCGACCCGGCCGCCGTCAGCGAGGGCGTTGAAG
>JANPIY010000414.1:0-1510 GCA_031425255.1 Planctomycetota bacterium | reverse complement strand
TGGGCAACTGGTCGCAGCTGCACTTGTTGTAAACTGTGCCTGGCTGAAGCTGCTACTCAAACCACCCGAACAATTTGTTCTTACCCTCCAATCGTATAAACTCGACGCAGACAAACCTGTGATGCTCTCTGAAGTGGCGGTTGTGCCTGTTATTTCATTTATCCATGTAGATGATGATGCTAGTTTATAGTCTACAGTATTACTTATAGCGCCACTTACCGCAGACCAGCTTACGGTAGCACCCGTGCTGCTGATTGCCGAAGCTGACAGGCCTGCAGGAGCATTGCAGGTAGCAGGGGCCGTGGTAGTAAATTGAGCCTGCACAAAATTACCGGTTGACGCACTACAGGTTGCCCTCACCCTCCAATCGTATAAAGAGCCTTGAGTAAGGCCTGTAAGGTTTGCTGTGGTGGCCGTTTGCGCAGTGGCAAAACTCGTCCAGGTACCAGATGAGTTGAGCTTATATTCTACTTCATAACTGCTGGCATTTGTCACAGCACTCCAGCTAACCGAGGCGGAATTATTGCCAATTGCCGAGGCTGTTAAGCCGGTTGCATCCCCGCAGGCAACTGCCGCACCAATCGTGAAGTTGGTATTGCTGATATCGAAAAATATATTTCCTACGGACTCCACTTTGATCCGGGCAGTGCTTGTTGCAGAAGCAGGAATTACCAATGAAGCAGCCCCATCGTTCGGCGTACTTTCTATCAGCACTGTTGGAAACGTAAGGCCCCCGTCTGTACTCAAAGAAATTTTTACGTTGGCACAACTCACCGGCGTAGCAGTGGTGTTGGCTACATTCCAGGTAATGTTTTGAGTAGAGCCGCCCGCCCATGTTACATTGCTGTTGGGAGCCGTTACCACAAAAGGTCCGGATGTGTTGCTTACGGTTACCACCGCATCTGTAAAGGCCGTTTGGCCAACAGTAACAGGAGCTACAGAACTGTAAGCCCGGTTATCCCTCACCGTTACCCTGAAGTTTAAAGTGCGACTCACAGAGCTCAGTGCTTCTATGTTTGCACCAGCATCACCACCCGCTAACGGTCCCGTTACATTCAGGCCCGCCAGTATGGTAGAGAGTCTTGGAAAGGTTCTGGTACCAGTAGCTGTTGCAGGAAATGTCAACCAGTTTGGTCCCGTTGCCTTTGTAGGAGAAGCTACACTACCTGTTCCTGTTGTGGTAGAGTTGTCATTTTGTTCCCAGCAATAAGTAAGTGCATCTCCATTTGCATCCGTAGCAGAAGCGGTGAGTGCAAAGGGCGTGCTGATGGGAATGGTATAGTTGCTCACTGCTGCTAAAACAGGGGCAACATTGTTTGCTGTTATGTTTGTAGTTATAGGGCAGGTTTTGGTAGCAAGGTTGGCCTGTATCTGTGCGATCGTAGCCTGGTGAAAAATATCGATTGAATGTGGCGCTACATCCTGGGCGGTGATTCCCGCATACCCCATGATCGTAATACCAGATCCTACTTCTTTATTTACTCCAGCTCCTTCGTTGCTCGTAGAAAAA
>JANPIY010000413.1:0-4075 GCA_031425255.1 Planctomycetota bacterium | reverse complement strand
GCCTGTTCGCCGCGGCGCCGATCCAGTCATCGAATTATGTCGTGTTGGCGGACGCGACCACGGCCGCAGTGGTGTGGTGGAGCCCCACCGGCATGCGGCGCATCGACCCCACCGCCGGCTGGCTGCTCTGCACCAATGCCGCCTTCGCCAAGGACATCCACCTGCCGGAGGATGCGCGCGGACGGCACGCGCACGAACTGGCCCTCGCCCGCCGCAATCCCGACCTCGCGTGGATGCGCGGCGTATTGAGCGCTACCTATCTGCGCGACCTCAATGCCCAGGCGATGGTGCTGGAGCCCGCGACCCGAACCTTGCATCTGGCGACGAGCGACGGGAAACCCGCAGCGCTGTCGACCTGGCGTACGTTGGACGGCACCCAGCTGATGGCCGGTGGTCCCTTGGAAAAGCTGACCGTCAGCGTCAGCGAGGCAATCGCGCCATTCCCGCATTATACGCAGAAGAAGGAATGAGGGCCGCCGCGTCAGGTGTATGAGGTCTGTCGCCAGTCGCCAGTCGCCAGTCGCCAGTCGCCAGTCGCCGTTCGCCGTTCGCCGTTCGCCATTCGCCATTCGCCATTCGCCGTTCGCCAGTAGCCGGCCGTCCAACGCCGTCGAGCCGTGGGTCACCCCCGTCTCACCCACGCAGCCGCGACCGCCATTCACTGGGCGTCACTCCGCGCAGGTCGCGGAAGCGACGATTGAAATTCGCGAGGGTACCGTAGCCGCACGTGCGTGCGATGGCCGCGATGGGTTTTTCCACCTCCATCAGCAGTCGGCAGGCACGGCCGATGCGCACCTCGTTGAGGTAGTCAGGCAGCGGCATGCCGACCCGGGCCATGAAAAATCGACTGAAGGCACTGTCGCTCAGCCCCACCAGTCTGGCCACATCGCGACGGCCGAGCGGCAGGTCAAGAAGTCAGCCCGCGGTCGCCGGTCGCCGGTCGCCGGTCGCCAGTCGCCGGTCGCTGGTCGCCGATCGCCGGTCGCCGGTCGCCAGTCGCCGATGGCCGGTCGCCGATCGCCAGTCGCCGATCGCCGATCGCCAGTCGCCGGTCGCCAGTCGCCAGTCGCCAGTCGCCAGTCGCCGGTCGCCGGTCGCCAGTAGCCAGTCGCCGAGCTATCTGCCCCGATGTCTTCAATCAACCATCACCGCCGCAATGCGCGGATGATGAGTTCCGCCTGCGCGGTGCGCTCATCCGGTAGCAGCAGGCACACCCCCGCCAGCCGGCTGCGCCACGCTGCAAGGAAGCGCAGGACGCCCTTGGCGTCCTCGTCGGGGTCGGCGGAGAGGCGCTGCTTGAGGCGTTCCGGGACCGACAGGGTCGGCAGTTCATTATCGAGTTCGTCGGCGGTGGCGGCGTCCGGCAGGACCAGGACCTCGGCGAAGAGCGGAACCTTCGGCGTGATGGCGCCCATCAGCGCGCGGAATTCGGCCGGCTGATAGATCGGCTGCAGGGTCAGGAAATCGGCGCCGGCGCGCACGTAGGTGTCGTTGATGCCGGCGTCGCCGAGCTGGCGCGCGCGCACCGCCGACAAGCGCACGCCAACGGTGAAGGCGGTGGCCTCCTCCAGACGGGTGCCGCCGAGATCGCGGCCCTGGTTGAGGGTCTTCACCGCGCGCAGCAGCGCCGCGGCCTCGCAGCCGGCATTGGTGATATCAGCGCGGGTCTCGCTGCTGAAGACGCCGTCGTCGATGATCACCGTGCGGACGCCGACCAGGTGCGCGGTCAGCAGCAGCTCCTGCGCCGCCGGCAGGGTGGTGTCGGCGGCGATCAGTTCGAGCACCGCCGGTTTGCCCGCGGCGTCCTGCAGATGGCGCAGCCGCGCCGGCAGGCGCGCTCCGCGGCCCGACCCGGGCCAACCGGTGAGCAGGCCGACGCCATCCGCGCCCGCCGCCGCGAGGCGTTGCAGGGCCACGCCGCTGGCGGTGGGCGACAGGCGCCCTGGGACGAAGGCGAGGATGGGGAAGGGTGCGGTGAGCAGCGGCGAGGCGGCCGCCACCACCTCGACCGCAGCGGCGTGCTCGCGGATCCACAGGCTCTCGGAGAATTCCGCGCGCACCGGTAACGGCGCCCCCGCCAGCGCCTTGGCCAGCGCCGCGATGTGCTCCGGTCCGACGCCACAGCAGCCGCCCACCAGCGAGGCGCCGGCGGCGACGTAGGCCCGCGATTGCGTCACCAGGTAGTCCGGACGCAGGTGGTAACGCGGCACGCCATCGCTGCGGGTGGGGAAGCCGGCGTTGGGACGGGCGATCACCGGCAGCGTGGAGACCTGCGCCAGGCGCGCGACCACCGGCACCAGCGCACGCGGGCCGGCAGCGCAGTTGATGCCCACCGCGGTCGCCCCGGCGGCGGCGGCGGCGCGGGCGAATTCGGCCAGTTCGGCCGGATCATCGCGATCGATGCTGCGGCAGACCAGCGCGGGCAGGCGTGACGCCCGGCGGACGCCGGCGAGGGCGGCCACCGCTTCGACGGTCGAGGGCATGGTCTCGATGATGAAGCCGTCGACGCCGCCGTCGGCCAGCGCCATCGCCACCTCGCCATAGGCCTCCTCGGCCTCGGCGATGGTGAGATCGGCGCCCACCACCGGCCCGAGCGGTCCGATGCTGCCGAGCACGAACACCCGCTGCCTGGCGTTCTGCGCCGCCAGACGCGCGAGGCGCACGCCCGCGCCGGCGAGGCGCGCGACCAGTTCACGGTCGCCCTGCAGGCGGTAGCGGTTGACGCCGAAGGTGTTGGCGGTGAGGGCCTCGGCGCCAGCGGCGACGTAGGCCTGATGCACGTCCTGGACCAGGTCGGGATGATCGAGGTTGGCGCGCGCGATGGCCGCCGCCGGCACGCCACGCACGATCAGCTCGCTGCCCATGGCGCCGTCGAGCACCAGCACGCTCTTAGCCAGCCGGCGCTCGAGCGCGCTGCGCAGCGGCCGACTCCCAGGGGCGCCGACGAGATGGCGCGAGAGCAGGTTGGCGATGCGGTCGGCGACGTCTGGGCTGAGTTCCAGACCGGGACCGCCGAGCACGCGTCCGAGCGAGGCGCCGTCGACCGCTGGACGCATGTCGGCGAGGCGGTCGGCGGCGTTGGCGGTGGCCTCCAGCAGGATGGTGGTGGTGAGCGCACCGACTCCGCCTGGGACCGGCGTCAAGGCGCCGGCGATCTCCGCGACCTCGGGTGCGACATCGCCGACGATGAGGCTCTTGCCGTCCGGGCCGGCGACGCGATTGATGCCGACGTCGATGACGATGGCGCCCGGGCGGACATGGGCGGCCGTGATCAGGCCGGCCTTGCCGACGGCCACCACCAGCAGGTCGGCCTTGGTGGTGTGCGCTTTCAGATCACGGGTATCGATGTGGCAGACCGTGACGGTGGCGCCGGCGGCCAGCAGCAATTGGGCGACCGGTTTGCCGACGATGGTCGAGGCGCCGATGACCACCGCCTCCATGCCGCGCAGGTCGCGGCCGAGTGCGCTCGCGGCGGCCTTGGCCAGCTCGACCGCCGCTACCGCGGTGCAGGGCGCCAGCGCGGGTTTGCCCGCCAGGACCATGCCCAGGTTGGCCGGGCTCACGCCCTCGACGTCCTTGTCCGGCGACAACAACGCCTGCGCCAGGAAATCGGACAGCCCATCGCCCACCGGTGTCTGGACCTGGGCGAAACGGCGCAGCGGGCTCTGCAGGATGATGCCGTGCACGCCGGCGTCGACGTTGAGCTCCTCGATGACTTCGCTGAGATCCTCCTGCGTCGCCTGCGGATCGACCGTCACCTCCTGGTGGCGGATGCCGACGCGTGCACAGGCCGCGGCCTGGTTCTTCAGGTAGACCGCCCACGCCGGATCGTCGGCGACGCTGACCGCGGTGAGACAGGGATGGATGCCACGCGCGCGCAGGCCGCGCACCTGATCGGTCACTACGCGACGGCGGGTCTCCGCTATCGCCTTGCCGTCGATCGATCGCGCTGGCATCGGATCTAATGCTAGAAGAGTGGCGGTGATAGACAACGAGACCGCTAGACCACGATGCGCGCATGCTCGCCTGGTACATCGGCCTGCGCTATCTGCGGCGACGCCGCGCGGCGTGGCTG
>JANPIY010000412.1:0-10043 GCA_031425255.1 Planctomycetota bacterium | reverse complement strand
GTCGCCCAGGCCCTTAAGGCGGCGGGAGGGCCATGTCGATTCGCCCCGGAGTTAATGAAAGACGAAGCGTGCCAAGCGGGGATTTCCGTATTTATAATGAATGGAGTAGAAATTGAAAACTTCAGCCAGCCGGCCTTAAGTGAAACTCACCAAATCCTTCGGTTCGCCCTTGCGGGCGGCACCCTAGGCTCAATGAAGGGCAACTCCTCATTCATGAGAGATCTCTCGTGCCTTCATGGAATTCACGATTCGGTAAGGCACCAAAGCATAATTGACGCGCCATTCGACGTCGATGACCCCGTCGTAATGGATGCATTGGAGCAGTTCCAGAATTCATTGTCGATCTGACTTCCGGCGCATGCCCGAGCTGCATCTGTCGCATCCTATTCCACCAAACAGATTACGCTGAGCGCCTGGCTCCGAGCGGGTCGATCGGAAGACAGGGGCGCTCCAGCCCCGAAGGGGCGGCTTGCCGCCAGCCAGGGGCGGAAGCCCCTGGGAAAACGTCATTTCAATTATTTGGCAGCCCCGGAGGGGCGCCGCACGGCGCGGCCGGCGTTTCAACGCCGACGATCGGGCGCACGCACACGGGGACTCCCGTCCCCTGCACCGTGCGTCGCCCCTCCGGGGCTAGGCTCATCATTGACGCGTCCACCCGGGGCTTCGCCGCCGGGCTGGCGGCAAGCCGCCCCTTCGGGGCTGCGCTCGGTGCGCGCGAGGGCCTGCTCCATGCGCTGCGCGTTGTGCTCGCTCTACTGCTGCCGCGGCCGCCCGCGCGCCACCGCCGGCGCACTCAGGGGGTCATCCGGCCACGAATGTTTGGGATAGCGCGAGCGCAGGTCCTTGCGCACCTGCGGATAGGTATTGGTCCAGAAGCTCGCGAGGTCGGTGGTGATCTGCTCGGGGCGGTAGTTTGGCCCGAGCAGGTGCAGCAGCACCGGCATGCGGCCTTCGGCGACGCGCGGGGTTTCCGCCAGGCCGAAGAGTTCCTGCAGCCGCACCGCCAGCACCGGGCCGCGCGTGGCGGTCGCTTCGGCGTAGTCGAGACGGATGTGGTTGCCGGTCGGCACCGTCAGGTGGCTGGGCGCCATCGCCGCGACGCGGGCGGCGAGGTGGAAGTCGAGGCGGCCGATGAGCCACGGCAGCTTGGGCTTGGCCAGCACCTCGGCGCGCGATCGGCAGTTGGCGCAGAGGTCGTCGACGATGGCGCGCAAGTCGTCGTCGCCGATCGCCGGCAGCCCCACGTCGGGGCAGGCCTGCGCCAGCCAGCGGTAGCGGGCCAGCCAGCCACCGGCCTCCTCGTCCTCGCTGAACAGCGTGGTGGCCTCGGGCACCAGGTGCTCGGCCAGGGCCTGCGCGACCGCGGCGGGATCCGGCTGCGAGCCGTCCTTGGCCATGCGCAGGCAGAGGTCGCGGTAGTACCAGCCGATCAGCGCGTCGACCTGCTGGCGCTGGTGGTTCCAGGTCAGCTGCTCGCGGCGCGCGATGCTGCCGGGAAAGACCGCCGTGATCAGCTCCTCGTCCAGCTCCGCCGCCTGGCGCACCAGCGTGGTCTGGCCGTTGGCGGTGCGGCCCGACAGGCCTTGCACGCCATAGGCCAGGAACAGCTCGGGACGCGGGCTGCCGGGCCTGGCCGCCAAACCGCTGGCGCGCTCGATCTCCACCGCCACCCCGCCGACCAGCATGCCGCGGTTCTGGTCCGGGCCGGCGCGCCGCCCGACGCGGTCGGGGTAGGCGGCGAGCAGCAGGCGGATGACGCTCTCAGGACTCGGCCGCGCCGGCACCGCCCGCGGGTCGCCGCGGCGCAGCTCGTTGGGCAGCGCGCGCAGCAGCTCCTCGCGCACCCGCGCCGCTTCGCGCGCGGCGTTGCCGTCGATGCCCTGGCTGCGCAGGTCGGCACGGAAGCCGCGCGCCTCGGCCTCGGCGAGGGCGTCGAGCCGGTCGATGGCGTCGGCCGGCGACGGATCGGCGAAGGGTGCGTCGCGTCGCGCACCCTGGCGCGGCAGGCGGATGTCGCGCTCGCCCACCAGCGCCGCCAGGGTGCAGCCCAGGCGCGGATCGCCGGCCTCGGCGGCGTCGAGCAACAGGCGCGCGAGCCGTGGGTGCGCCGGCAGACGCGCCAGCTGGCGCCCGCGCGCGGTCAGCTCGCCGAAGGCAGCGGCGCTAGCGCCGAGCATCGCCAGCAGGTCCTCGGCGGCCTGCAGACGGTCGCTGGCGGGCGGCTGGAACCACGGGAAAAGACGCGGATCCGCGCCCTGCCAGCTTTTCAGCAGCAGCGCGGTAGGCGCCAGGTCGACGCGCGCGATCTCGGGGTCGGTGGCCGCCGGCCGGCGGTGGTCGGCGGTCGGCGACCATAGCCGCCAGCAACGCCCAGGGGCGGTGCGCCCGGCGCGCCCGGCGCGCTGGTCGGCGCTGGCCTTGCTGATGCCTTCCAGCACCAGCTCGTCGAGGCCGGTGTCGGGGTTGAAGCGGTTGACCCGTGCCAGGCCGCTGTCGATCACCGTGCGCACCCCAGGGATGGTCAGCGAGGTCTCGGCGACATTGGTCGAGAGGATGACCCGCCGGCGCTCCCCCGGGCGCAGCGCGCGGTCCTGCTCGTCGGGCGGCAGCTGGCCGTGCAGCGGCAGGACCACCGCATCGACCCGGCCCTCCAGCAGCGCCTGCGCACCGCGGATCTCGCCGACGCCTGGGAGGAACACCAGCACGTCGCCGCTCTCCGCGTCGTCGAGCGCCTCGCCTACCGCCGCCGCGACGCGATCGGCGAGGTGGTCCTCAGCGCGTTGCGGCACCAGTCGCACCGCCACCGGAAAAGGCCGGCCAGGGGCGTCGAGCACCGGCGCGTCACCGTGGGCGTCGCGGAGGAAATGCGCCACCGGCACGGGATCCATGGTCGCCGACATGACGATGATGACCAGGTCCTCGCGCACCGTGCGTTGCAGTTCAGCCAGCCAGGCCAGGGCCAGGTCGGTGTGCAGGCTGCGCTCGTGGAATTCGTCGAGGATGACGCAGCTGACGCCTTCGAGGTAGGGGTCGTCCTGCAGCCGTCGCGTCAAGGTGCCTTCGGTCATCACCCACAGGCGGGTATCCGGTCCGCCCACCTTCTCGAAGCGGACGCGGTAACCGACCTGCTGTCCGAGCACGATGCCGCGTTCAGCGGCGATGCGGGTGGCCAGGCTGCGGGTCGCGACCCGCCTGGGTTGGAGCAGCAGCACCTGCCCTGGGACGAGGTCGAGCAGGCATGGCGGTACGCGCGTGCTCTTGCCCGACCCTGGCGGCGCCGTCAGCACCAGCCGCTGGCGGGTGCGCACAGCCTCGGCGATGGCCGGCAGGATCGCATCGATGGGCAGGGTCAACACGGGGCGGGATGCTGCGGAGGAAGTCCGGCTACGGAAGCGGGGGAGCCGGGCCGACGCACCAGCATGGCTTTGGCCCCGGAAGGTTTCCCCGCAGTGCCCATGCCCATGCCCGGATGCCTGCATTCCCCTTGGCTCCGGGCAAACCCGCCCCAACGTCTGCCGCCCGGAACGAAAAAATGCGCTATCAGACCGACGACGTCCGCATCGACAAACTCAAGCCCCTGCTGCCCCCGGCGATCCTCATGGAGGAACTCCCGGTCAGCGAACGCGCGTCCACCATCGTCGCGCTCGCGCGCCAGGCGGTGACGCGCATCCTGCGCGGTGAAGATGATCGTTTGGTGGTGGTGGTCGGTCCCTGTTCGGTCCACGACCTGGAGGCCGCCGAGGAGTATGCCGCCAAGCTCAAGGCGCTGACGCAGGAGGTCGACAAGGACCTCTACATCGTCATGCGCGTCTACTTCGAAAAGCCGCGCACCACCGTCGGGTGGAAGGGGTTGATCAACGATCCGCACCTCGACGGCTCCTTCGCCATCAACGAGGGTCTGCGCAAGGGCCGGCGCCTGCTGCGCGATCTCGCCGAGATCGGCGTCCCCGCGGGCTGCGAGTTCCTCGATCCCATCACCCCGCAGTTCTTCGCCGATCTGGTCAGCTGGGGCGCCATCGGCGCGCGCACCACCGAGTCGCAGGTGCACCGGGAGCTGGCTTCCGGCCTGTCGGTCCCGGTCGGTTTCAAGAATGGCACCGATGGCAATCTGCAGATCGCCATCGACGCCATCCGCGCTGCCGCCAATGCCCATCACTTCCTGTCGGTGACCAAGGAGGGGCTGGCGGCGATCGTCGCCACGCGCGGCAATCCCGACTGCCACGTCATCCTGCGCGGAGCCAATGGCGGCCCGAATTACAGCGCCGACCATGTCGCCAAGGCCAGCGAATCACTGATCAAACAAGGCCTGCCGTCGCGCGTGATGGTCGATTGCTCACATGGCAACAGCAGTAAGGACTATCGCAACCAGCCCGAGGTCGCGAGCGAGATCGCGCGCCAGGTCGCCGGCGGTTCGGCGACGGTGTTCGGTCTGATGATGGAAAGCCATCTGGTCGCCGGCCGCCAGGACCTCAAAGCCGGCTGCCCGCTGACCTATGGCCAGAGCATCACCGATGCCTGCCTGGGCTGGAACGAGACCGTGCCGGTGATCCACAAGTTGGCGGAGGCGGTGCGCCATAGGCGCATGCGTCGCGGTTGAAATGATGCGAGTGCGAATGCGAGTGCGCTTACGCGCACGTGCGAAGTGCGAGGTGCGAGGTGCGAGGTGCGAGGTTTCCTATACATGGGTCGGTCGCGTCGCAGGCGCAATGAAACGGATGACGATATGACAGCACACGCACCGTCTGCCCACGAAACTTCGCACTTCGCACCTCGCACTTCGCACCGAGCGCAGCGAGTCTCTTGTGGTTGATGAAGCCGACGCCGAAGCCATCCGCAACGAGGTACCGGTCGAGCGCGTGCTCACCGGCACGCATCGCATCCTGCGCTTCACCGTCGGGAAGGTGAACGGGCGCGGCTGGCGCCTCGACAAATACCTGGCGGCGTTGATGCCGACCATCAGCCGGACGCTCATCCAGCGTTGGCTGGAACGCGGCGCCGCCACCATCGATGGCGTGGTCATGACCGGACGTCCGCCATTGCACCCAGGGAACTACGTGGTGCTGACCGCGCCCCTGCCGGAAAGCGATGACGCGCAACGTTACCAGCAGCCGCTGGAGATCCTCTACCGCGATCAATGGCTGTTGGCCGCCAACAAACCTCCGGGCCAGCTCGCGCATCAGGCCGGTCGCACTATGACCGGTACCCTGCTCAACCAGGTGCAGGACTGGTTCGAAGGGCAAGGCGGCGATCCGCAGCAGGTGCGCCTGATCAACCGCATCGATCGCGACACCTCCGGCATCGTCCTGCTATCGCTCGATGTCAGCGCCCACAGCATCGTCAGCCAGGCGATGGAGGCGCGTGATCTGGCCAAGGAATACCGCGCGATCTGCCACCACACGCCGACGGAGGACCATGGCCACTGGCGCGATCCGATCGGCGACGGGTCGGACGAGACCATCCAACGCATGGTGCGAGCGGACGGGCAGGAGTGCCATACGGAGTACTTCGTGGTCGATCGGACACCGCTGTCCGATGTCTCGGATTCCTGCAGTTCATCGCGCGATGCACGGCTCACGTCGGACGTCGGGAACCAAAGCGACAGCGGACGATTCTCCCTCCTCCGCCTCCTCCTCCACACCGGCCGCCAACACCAGATCCGCGTCCATGCCGCCCACAACGGCTGCCCGCTGGTCGGCGACTGGGTCTATGGCACCGCTTGCGGCGATCTCGAAGGGCAGGCGCTGCACGCGGCCTTGATGGAGTTCGCGCATCCGAAGGAGCAGCGCACGGTGCGGATCGAGGCGCCATTTCCGCGCATCCTCGCGCAGCTGTGGAACAAGTTGAAGGCGGGCGGCGCCTTGGCAGGAAGAGATCTCAGCGGCGAGCAGCAATCGAAGCTCGGGGTGCTACCCCCGGTCGAGACCGTGCGGCGTCCCAGTTGGCTGACCGCGGCAGAGTTTGAACAGCTGCGGCAGGAGACCGGCGAGTAAGAGTATCGACGCTGCCATCGCGGCCCCGCATGGGCGTTTGCGGGGACCGTGGCAGGGTTTCTTCCCACCCCCTGGCCCGGGCCAGGCTTCGCCATAGGGTTCTCAGCCCATGCCGACCCATATCCAGATCCGCATCATCTCTTTGTTGGAAGAGGCCGCCAACAGCTTCGAGCAGTTGGAAACCCTGGCCAACCGCACCCTGACGCAGATCCCCGGGGAACACGTCGAAGCGGTGGAGTTACGGTCGATCGAGCGCGATTACGTCACCAACGAGAACGAGCCCGGGAGCGAGATGGACCATGTGGTTTTCATCCGTTATCGCACCGACCAGACCGAGGACACCGCTCCGGTGACCTGATGTCCTGGGCCCCCCTGCCTGCCATCGCCGCCGGGAAACCCGGCTGGAGGCTGACAGATGGAGCCGTTTTCCAGTGTTCAGGGCATTCTTGGCTGCTAGCGTTCGCCGCTGAACGGGCGACCCCATGAGCGACCCAGCTGAACATCTCAACTCCAGCGATCAGGGCTCGCACGAGACCGCGGCGTTCTACGTACCCGCCAATCGCCTCGCCCGGGTGGACGCCATCAAGGTGTTCACCCCACTGGTCAACCGGACCACGCTGCGTGATCCGGCAGTGGCATCGTCCACCACGATCGACCAGGACGGCACGCTCGCCATGACGGCGGTCGACAGTGGCACGCGTACCGCCGGGGCGGTCAGCACCATCGCACCCTCGGTGCTCAAGCGGCTGCACGGCAGCGATTCGGACGAGCTGTTCGGTGCCGCCCTGCGGCTGAAGCAGGAATCGTTGATCAACGTCGGGAGTCCCCGCTTCACGCTGGTGGGCAAGCTCGGCGAAGGGTCGCAAGGCATCGTCTACCGCGTCAACGATCGCGACTGTCACCGCGAGGTAGCCTGCAAGGTGCTGCCGTATGCCACCTCCGATCCGGAGGACATCAGCCGGTTCATCCACGAGGCGCAGGTGACGGCGCAGCTCGAGCACCCTGGAGTGGTGCCGATCCACGATCTTGGCGAGCTGCGCGACGGCACGGTGTATTACACCATGAAACGCGTCGATGGCATCAGCATGCTCGACCTGCTGGCGACGCGCAGTGGCAAGATCGAACACCGTTTCGAGCTGCTGCAGATGTTCCTGCGCATCTGCGAGACCATGGCCTTCGCCCACAGCCGCGGGGTCATCCATCGCGATCTCAAACCGCGCAACATCATGTCCGGGTCGTTCGGCGAAGTCCTGGTGCTCGACTGGGGTCTGGCCAAGGTGGTCAACTGTCCCTACGTCGCGCGCCCGATGGCGAGCATGCGTTCCATCCCCGAGGCCGATCCCTATCGCACGCTCAACGGCACCGCGGTGGGCACCCCGGCCTACATGTCGCCCGAGCAGGCGATGGGTGAGGTCGACACCCTCGATCGCCGCTGTGACGTCTACTCGCTGGGGGTGATCCTTTACGAGATCCTTGCCGGCGCGTCGCCGTATGTACGTGGCGAGGCGCGCAAGGTCATGCACCAGGTCAGTCACGGCATGTGGACCCGCCTCGACGCCCGTCGCGATGTGCCGGTCCTGCCCAGGGCGCTGGTGGCGATCGCGCACCGCGCCATGGCCTTCGAACGCCAGGATCGTTATCAGACGGTGGAGGCCTTGGCGGCTGATCTGCGCGCGTTCATCGCTGGCGGTTCAGTGAGCGTCTACCGCGAGTCGACGCTCGAACGCTTCGTACGCGTCATCAACCTGCACCGGCGCCAGGTGCGCACCGGCCTGGCGGTGGCGGCCCTGGCCGGCGTGCTGGCGGTGACGGTAGGCATCAACCAATGGATGGAGACCGAGAACACCATCAATGGTCTGCACACGCAGTTGGAGGAGCGTCTCGCGCAGCACGATTTCGTCGAAGCCCGGGCGGTGAGCGACCGCATCCTCACGCTGCGCCCGGATGACCGGCGGACCAAGCGTCAGCAGCCGCGTATCGATGAGGGTCTGCACAACCTCGAGGCCGCCCAACTCCTCGAGGCCAAGCGCTCCAGCGCCGAGGCGCTCACTAGCCAGGCGCGCTCGATCGCCGAGGCCGGCGACAAGGACAGCCTCAAAGAGGCCAGCAACCTGTATATGCGGGCGCTGGGATTGGTAGGCGACGATCAGGCGATCTGGAGCGCCTATAATCAGGTCTCATTCCGTCTCGGCGAACTCATGAGGCAGGAGCGCAAGGTCGCCGATGATGAGATCCGGCTGAAGGCGGCACGACAGCAGATCGAGTCGACGAAACGCGATCTCCACTGGTCCAAGCCCAAACGCGTTGAATTGGCGCTCAAGAACAAGGAACGCCGCGCCCTCGAAGCGGCCAATCGCAACAGCGATGATCCCACTCTGCGCAGCCGCTTACATGCGCTCGAGGAGAGCATCGAGTCGCAACGGGAGGAGCTCGCCGCCTCCGAGGGCCGCGCTGCGAACGCTTTCGATCGGGCACTCGCCTTCGCCCCCGATGATGCCGGCGTGCGCCAGGCGGTGGCCGACTACTATATGGAACTGATGCTCGACTATGAGGGCCGCGGCGATCTCGCGGGCGCGATCATGGCGGAGAACCGGTGCCGCATGCTGGATCAAGGACGCTACAATGACGTGCTGAGCGGCCAGACCTGGATCCGTGCCGCCAAGGACGAGCCGCCTTTGACCATCCAGCCCTTGCGGGAAAGCGTCGAGCGCACCCTCGAGCCCGACCCGCAGGAGCGCATTCCGGGGGTGATTCCGCAGGACAAAGATCTTGCGCTGCTGCACGGCCGCTACCTCGTACGCAACGCTCTCGGCACGGTGCAGGCGTTGCGGCTGCGGCGTGGCGAGCATCGCGAACTGACTTTGCCGGCCCCACCGTCGACTCTGCCGGATAGCGTCGCCTACATCCCTGCGGGAGTGGTGATCGACAGCGACGGAAGCGTCATGGAAGAGGTCGCCGCCTTCGCCCTGGCACGTCGCGAGGTGACCTGCGGCGAGTGGTTGGCGTTCCTCAATGATCCCGCGACCCGCGCCATGATCGACGACGCCGAACGGACGGGCCAGCGCCTGCTGGTGCCACGTGAAGGCGATCAAGCGCTGTGGCCGAAAACGGTGGAGGGTTACCGCCTGCCGAACGTTGGCGATGGCGTGGCCGTCGACCCGGCCTGGCCGGTCAGCCACATCAGTGGCCGCGACGCCCTGGCCTACATCAAGTGGGTATCGCGCAGTGATCGTCGGCCCTGGCGTCTGCCGACCCACGGGGAGTGGCGCCTGGCCGCTCAAGGCGGGGATGGTCGACCCTACCCCTGGGGCCTACGGGCGGATCTGGGTTTCAGCGCCTCCGCCATCGCCTCGACCCAGGGACCCTGGTGTTCGAGCCCGGTCGGTAGCCACCCCAAGGACCGCTCGGTGCAAGGCATCCTCGATCTGGGGGGATCGGTTGCCGAACTGGTCCTGGTGGACGGTGCCATCCGCCTGGCTGCCGGGGGCAGTCACCGGGATCGACAACCGGAGGCTTTTGGCGTATTCTCATTCCGCGATGCCACCGACGGCCAGCCTGAACCTGGCGTCGGATTACGGCTCGCTCTGACGTTACCCGCCAGCGCCCGATGAATCCGTTCAGTCGCATGGGAGTTCCTAACATGTCACGTCACCTCCTGCTCCTCGCCTTGTTGGCCATCAGCACCTGGGTCCCCGCCGTCGAGACCGCCCGCAGCTATAAGATCGCGATGTGCCCCTGGATCGCCTGGGCGCCGATCAATGTGGCCGACGTCAAAGGGCTGTGGAAGAAGCGCGGCCTCGACATCCAGGTGGTCAATCAGCTCGGAGAGGACACCAGCGCCATCGAACAGCGCCGCGTCGACCTGGCGATCGACATGATCGGCAATTTCATCGGTATGCAGCAGAAGGGCATCGACATCTGTATCCTCGGCGAGCTCGATTGGTCGAACGGCGGCGACAAGGTGATCCTGCGCGACAAGGCCCAGCCGACCAAGGCGGGCGACACCGTGGGCGTCTATCACAACGATCCGGCGGTCTTGATGCTGCTCGCGCG
>JANPIY010000411.1:0-1509 GCA_031425255.1 Planctomycetota bacterium | reverse complement strand
CAGGTGCAGAAGGAACCGCCGTCGGCGACGGGCTTGGGATTCCCCGCGCGCAGCAGGCGCAGGAAACCCCAGTCGCCGTGGTTGTACTCGCTGGACTTCCATTGCCCGGTCACGGTCAACAGCGCGATCTTGGCGTGGTAGGTTTCGCCGTGCCGGATGCGCGCCTGGTAGCGAGCGTCCGGGCGTTCGTATAAGGTGTTGGTCTTGGCGCCGAACTGCACCTGCAGGTCGCGCACGCTCTCGCGCTGCTGCATGCGATAGGTGAAGGCCAGGTCCAGGGTCGGCGACGAACCGGCGAAGAACAACGCGCGCAGCTCCTGCGCCCGGCGCAGCATGCGTTCATAATCGTCGCTCAGCGTCACCGACGGCCGACCGAGCACGCGGATGCCGCGCATGGTCTCGATCTGGCCCAGCGCCGACCACAAGGTGCCGTGGACGGGATTGAAGAAGTCTTCGAATTCGCTCATCGGGACCTCGTCGGCCGCATCCCGGGCGAAGGGATACCGCGCTCCCAGCCGGGCCGTGAAGACCTTGGCGACCTGCTGTGACCACACCCGGTCGAGCTCACCGGCGACCTCCTGATCGAGCGCGGCGAACAGGCTGTGCAGGATCGATTCGAAACCCTGGTGGATGGCGGTCCGGGTCGCGGGCTCGGGAACGGTGGTGAGCACGTCGCCCAGGTGGAGCGAGACAGCGTTGAAGCGCTCGACCAGGACCTTGAGGCGTTCGACGTCGGTCGAGCGTCTACCGTCCTGCGTCACCTGCTGGTAGGCGAGGGCGTCCTGGCGCAGTCCGGCGATGGCCTGCAGGCAGGGCGCGACCCAGGCCACGTTGGTGGCCGGTGCTGTCGCCGCGCCGGTTTTCAGCGCGAGCTGATCGAGCGCATACGTGATGAGCTGCGGATACGGCGAATCCGGGCCGCAGATGCGGGTGATCTGCGCCGGCGTGTCGCGGAAATCGCGGACCTGCGCGGCGCGGATACCGCCGATGAAGGCCAGCCAGCGTTGCTGGTGATCGGCCAGGAAACGTTCCCCCAGGCGGCTGACAATGGCGGCGCGCTCATGCGGCATGCGCAGTCCGGTCAGGGTGCGGACGAGCTGGTCGGCCTGCTCCTCGATCGCCGGCTGGACCGTCGCATCCCAGGCGCCCTGGCTGTAGACCAGGCTGACCGGGTGGGTGGCGGTGAGGGCGGCTTGCGCCGTGCCGCTGGGCAGGGTCGCGGGCTCCACCAGGGCGAACTTCGGCGTCAATCGGCGGATCAGGTCGTCGTAGGCCTGCTCGATCCACAGCCCTTCGCCAAGTTCGCGGTTGAGCGCCTCGACCAGGCGGCGATCGAGATCGATGCGCAGCAGGCCGGCGGGCAGGAGGGTTCCGGCGCAGAGGTCGAGCTGCCGGCGGGCGAGCGCTTCCAGCCGGTATTCGCTGGCGCTGCCACCAGCCGGGTCGATGGCGCGGAACCAGCGGCGGCCAGCGATCAGTGCGCGCACCACCACCTCGGGCTGCGGTTCC
>JANPIY010000410.1:0-4325 GCA_031425255.1 Planctomycetota bacterium | reverse complement strand
CAAGGGCTGTTCACCAACGCGGCGCCGCAGATCACCGCCAAGAACAGCGAGTACAAACTCACCACGCCGGACGCCTACCTCGCCGCCGCACTGATCAACACCCTCCTGCACAGCGCCTAACAGGAAAGGTACTGGCGCTGGTTCGCCGTCGGTCATCTGCATCGGCACCTGTCGCCGCCAGCGGCGCACCTGCTCGGCGGCCTGGCCTTCGCGGGACATCACATCGTGGTGCTGTGGGTCTACGCCGGTCCGGTCGCGGGCGTGACGCTGGGATTGGTGGTCGGCGCCGCGGGCGTGGTCTGGAGTCTGCTGTACCAGCGTCATGGCAGCCTGTTGGGCGCGTGGATCACGCATGCCTGCTGCGACGTGGCCATCATGGTGCTCGGGTGGTGGGCGCTGCATCCGGCGGCGGCATGAACCCACTGTCACCGTCCATCATGCTGATAAATCAAACAGGCGGTGGCCCTTGCCCCCTTCGTGCCCGCGGACCAGGATCGCCCCCATGACCTTGCCCGCCCCGGTTGTGCCATTGTCAGAAGGCGCGGTGATCGACGAAGCTGCAGTGGCCTTGGGCCAGGATCTGGGCCACCTGATGGAGAATGCCGGCGCCGCCCTGGCGCGTGAGGCCGAGCGCCTGGTCGCCGGGGGACCGGTGCTGGTCGCCTGTGGTCCCAACAACAACGGCGGTGATGGATATGTCTGCGCCAGGCTGATGGCCGAGGCCGGCCGCACCGTGCTGTTGTGGCCGGTGGTGCCGCCGAAGAGTCCGCTGTGCCAGGAGCAGGCCTCACGCCTGCCGCCCTCGGTGCAGATCATCGATCGTATACCGGTCACCGCGCCAGTCCTGCTGGTTGATGCCATCCTCGGCGCCGGTGCCCGTGGCCGGCCACGCGAGCCCATCGCGCAGGCGCTGATCGCGCTGCGCCAACTCCGCTGTCCGATCCTGGCGGCGGATGTGCCCAGCGGCATCGGCACCGATCTCTGCCTGCCGGCGACCCTGACGCTCTGCTTCCAGGTCGCCAAGGCGGAGCTGCTGCGCCAACCTGGACTCGGCGAATTCAAGACCGTCGACATCGGCGTCCTGCCCGCGGCCTTCCAGGAGATCCAGCACGCCTGCCTGCGGCGATTCCCGCCGCTCAAACGCGCCGGTCACAAAGGCACCCATGGCGAACTGCTGATCATCGGCGGCGGCGCTTTCCCTGGGGCGCTCGAATTCTGTGCCCGCGCCGCGGTGATGACCGGCTGCGATCTGGTGCGGGCCTGGACCGGCGGCGGCCCGACCCTGCCGCCGACCATCGTGGTGCATCGCGAGAACGATGGTGCCCTGACGCCGGCCGATCCGGAGGAACTCACGCCCCTGCTGGTGCGCGCCAGCGCGGTGCTGATCGGTCCAGGACTCGGCCGCGATCCCAGGGCGCTGGAGGCGGCGCAGCAGGCGTTCTCCCTCGCCGTCGAGATGGGCGTCCCGATCATCCTCGATGCCGACGCCATCGCCGCCCTGGGCGATACCTTGCGGGAGATGCCCGAAAGCGATGCACGCATCCTCATCACGCCGCACCGGACCGAGGCGCGCAATCTGCTCGGCCGACCGGTCGATGACGACGCGCTGCACGCCTGGGCACGTCCCGATCGCGTGCTGCTGGCCAAAGCGGTGGTCGACCTGGTCACCGACGGCCGCCGGTGGCAGCGCAATCCGCGCGGCAATCCCCGCATGGCGGTCGGTGGCACCGGCGACGTGCTCGCCGGGGTCGCCGCCGGTCTGATGGCACGCGGCGCCACGCCCTTCGATGCCGCCCGTATGGCAGTGTTGTGGGTCACCACCGCCGGCGACCGCCTGTGGCTGGAACAAGGCCCGTGCTACGACGCGTTGTCGGTCATCGCCGAACTGCCGGCAACGCTCAAGGCGATGCTCAAACCGATGGGGATGTGGCCGCCGGTCACGGGCTGAGAGCTCGCTGTGCTCGCTAGTGCGGGTTCACCCTCATGTGGTCAAGCTGGCGAAGAAGAATGGCCGCAGAGGCGCGGAGACGCAGAGGAAGGCAACGTACGGTCTTTTTCGTCTCTGCGCCTCCGCGCCTCTGCGGCCGAATATCATGGCTTCACCGAATCGCTCGCCTCACGGCCTGAACGCGGCCTGATCGACCACTTTCTCACGGATCGCCGTCACCACCCAGCGCTGGGTGACTTCGCCGGTGTTGTGTTCCACCAGCATCGGCATTCCCGGTAGGGCGGCGAGGGCGATGAAGAGGTTATCGGAATCTTCAACCGTCGAGGTCACCAGACAGAGGGCGTAGGGATTCGGCAGCGACGGCGCCACCAGCACGGTGAACTTCTTGCCTTCGGCTTTAAGTTCGATGCGCCGGGTCGAGAGCCCCAGCAGCGGGACCTCAGGTGCACTCGCCTCGATGGTGATCGGCGTCGGGATGGGCGCGAGCGGCACCGCCTCCGGCTCTTCGGCGCCCATCACCAGGGCCTGGTTGGCGGCACGATCGACCACCAGCCGCGGCAGATCGCTGAGCACCGCCACCCGTTGCCGGTCGACGACGAACACCGTGGTGCCGATCAACACCACGCCCCCCCGGGCCAGAGCCACCCGTTCCAGTTCGGCCAGGTAGACCCCGATGTCCGCGCGCAGGGTCTTGGCCACCACCTTGGTAGCAGTGGTGAGGTCGACCCGGGCGCGGGCAAGGCGCTCCTCCAATTGTTTGGCGTAGTCGTCCAGTTCGGCCTTGTCGGTGCCGACCACATTGACCGGACCGACCATGGTCTGCTGCAGGGCGATGGTCCCGCTCCAGTCGCCGGTGGCGCCCATCGCCATGCCGGCGCAGGAAAACAGCAGGACGCAGGCGAACAGACGCATGCGACAGGCTGTAGCTGGGCGCTGGACGGGGACAACGGGAGGTCATCCAACGATGGGGCGGCAACGACTGGCGACCGCCGACTGGCGACCGCCGACCGCCGACCGCCGACCGGCCACCAGCTTCCAGCTTCCAGCGCCCAGCGCCCAGCGCCCAGCGCAGCTCCTACGCCCCCGACCCTCAACTCCTGGCGGCCAGAGCCCGGGGTCACCCCTTGCCCCCTGGAAAGTGATCCAACAATGCCGGCCCCCCAAGGGAAAGGAGCCGCCGTTGAGCACCGCGACCCTCGATCATCTCGACCTGCTGGAACAGCAGAGCGTCTACATCTTCCGCGAGGCCTTCCGGCACTTCGATCGGATGTGCATGCTGTGGTCGATCGGCAAGGATTCGACCGTGCTGCTGTGGCTCGCCCGCAAGGCGTTCTTCGGCCACATCCCCTTCCCGCTCGTCCATATCGACACCAATTACAAACTGCCGGAGATGATCCAGTACCGCGATCGCCTCGCGCTGGAATACAAGCTGACGATGATCGTCGGCCAGGACGAGGCCACCCTCGCCGCCGGCAATACCTATCCGGCGACCGCCCACCTGCCGCCGGACGACCCCCGCCGGGTCACCCGCAAGCAGTGCTGCGCGCTGCTGAAGACCGGCGCGCTCAAGGCGACGCTGCAGGGCACCGGCGTGCGCCGGAAGCTCAACCTCGTCACCGGGCGGTACGACATCGATCCCGATCGCGAACCGTGGCACGGCGTCATCGTCGGCGCGCGCAGCGACGAGGAGGGCAGCCGTTCGAAGGAACGCTATTTCAGCCCCCGCGACAAGAACAACGCCTGGGACGTGGGCGACCAGCCGCCCGAGCTGTGGAACCAGTTCAAGACCGACTTCGCCCCAGGCACGCACGTGCGCATCCATCCCCTGCTGGACTGGACCGAGCTGAACATCTGGGAATACATCAAGCGCGAGAACATCCCCACGGTCTCGCTCTACTACGACCAGGGTGACGGGACGCGCTACCGCTCGCTCGGCTGCGGCCCGTGCCAGACGCCGATCGACTCCAAGGCGAAGAACGTCGACGACATCATTGCCGAGCTCAAGAGCGGCAAGCTCAAGAACATCGCCGAACGCAGCGGACGCGCGCAGGACCAGGAAGGCCGCGGCGGCCTCGAGGATCTGCGGCGCGACGGGTACATGTAAACGGGTACCGGTAGTCCAGAAGGCCCGCGAGCACCACCATTTTATTGGCCACGCACGATGAACCAGCCCTCGAACACCATTGCCAGTCCCCTCACCGCCGGATCTTCGGATCTGCGCAATTCCGGGCATCTGGATCCCTCGATCGTTTCGCGCGAGCAGATGAACATCGTCATCGTCGGCCACGTCGATCACGGCAAGTCGACCCTGGTCGGGCGTTTGTTGGCGGACACCAATTCGCTGCCTCAGGGCAAATTGGACAAGGTGAAGCGCGAG
>JANPIY010000409.1:0-10050 GCA_031425255.1 Planctomycetota bacterium | reverse complement strand
GAAAGACCATGTCGAAGACGCTGGGCCCCTGCTGCGCCGTGGACGCCTCGGCAGCGGCAATCAGCTGGATCAGCCCGGTCTGGATCTCCGCAATCATCGATGACGTCCTTCGTACACCGGCTGAACAAGCCGGTCAGCGTGTGGGCGGGCCTTATAGGAAATGAGCCGTGTTACACCAGGGGTCAACCCGATTTACGATGCACAGATACGTAGCTTCAAACTCCATCCATGCTTCCAGCTTATCGAGGCACGGTGTCAGAAATTGTTTCAAGGAACTCAAGAACGCCAGTTGAACAGCTTGCGACGTAGGGCATGGTAGCCGCCCTTACCGCTTTTCTCTTGTCCTATTACACCCGCTTCGGTCTTGCGGTGGGCCCAGGCGGTGGGAGAAATTTCGCCATGCTCGGCGTAACCTGCCAGTTGTGTTCCAAACGTCCCGCGACCTCGCACCTGACCGAAATCGATCAGGACAGCGGCCAGCGGCAGGAAGTACATATCTGCGCCACCTGCATCCAGCGACTCGATCTGAAGCTGGAGAACGGGCCGCCCCCGATCGCGGTCATCCTGGGCATGATGCCCGATGACATCTCGAGCGTGAAGATGAAGGTCGCCGGCTCGCTCAACATTCCTGGGGTGGCCAAGGGCGAGGAACGATGCCCGCACTGCGGTCTGGCATTCACCGAATTCGGTTCCGGCAAGCTGTTCGGTTGCGCCCACGATTACGTCGCCTTCGGGGACAAGATCGAAACCCTGCTGCGCAATTACCATGGCACCACCCGTCATATCGGCCGCCGCCCGGGCAGCGAACCCGAGGGCCCTGAAGATGTGCTGACCGTACGCCGCGTCCGTCTGGATGCCGCTCTGCGCGATGCCTTGGTCAGCGAGAACTACGAGAACGCAGCCCGGCTGCGCGATGAGCTCAAGCAGCTGGATGAACCCGCCTCGTGAGTTTTCCCTGATCACTGGTGGACGTGCGTCGCGCGTGCGCGACTTTGTCCACCCATGACGCAACTCGCTCCTTTGCTCGGACGCCAGGCGGCGTGGTTGAACAGCCCTGGTTCCCATGGCGGCGTGGTGATCTCCAGCCGGGTGCGCCTGGCGCGCAACCTCGATGGCTTCGCCTTCCAACGCAAACTGAGCAAGGTGCGTCAGCAGGAGCTGGTCGATCACCTGCAGGCTACCGTCGACAGCGTGGCCCGGCTGCCCAATGCGTTGTCGTTCAAACTGGACACCCTGAGCGAACTCGAACGGCAAGCGCTGGTCGAGCGCCAGCTCATCTCGCGCGACCTCGCCGGCGGCAAACGCCCGGCGGGGGTCTATATCAGCGGCGATGAGATCCATTCGCTGATGTTCAATGAGGAAGACCACCTCCGGCTGCAAGTGATCAGCGCGGGCATGTGCGTGAACGCGAACCTCGAATTGGCGGTGCGCCTCGATCGCGCGCTGGAGAAATCACTGCCGTGGTCGAGCCACCTGGAATACGGCTACCTGACCGCCTGCCCGACCAACGTCGGCACCGGGCTGCGCGCCTCGGTGATGTTGCACCTGCCCGCCCTGGCTGAGACCGGCGAATTCAAGCAGGTCATGCGCAGCCTGAGCAAACTGCACATGACCGTGCGTGGCCTGCATGGTGAGGGCAGCGAGCCCTCGGGACATTTCTATCAGATCAGCAATCAGCGCGCGCTGGGCATGAGCGAACTGCAACTGGTCGACCATCTCAACGAGACGGTCGAACGCATCATCGCCTATGAGAACCTCGCGCGTCAGGCATTGATGACCAAGGGCCGCCTGAAGCTCGAAGACAAGGTCCATCGCGCCTGGGGCTTGCTGACGCATGCGCGCAGTCTGACGAGCGACGAGCTCACCGAACACCTCTCATGGGTGCGCCTGGGCGTGGCGCTGCGCGTGCTCGCGTGGGAAAACTGGAAGATGCTCGATAGAATCCTCTTGCAGTGCCAACCAGCCCACATCCAGTTGCAGAACGCCGACGCCGTCGATGTGGAAGCACGTGACCGGCTGCGCGCCGAGTTGGTACGCAAGTGGCTGCTGACTCCATCCGGCGAACGAAACTGATCGAAACCTGGTCAGGCTGACCCGCTCTTACCTCCTCCTGCTTCACGTTTCTCCCCACCTTCCCGCTGGCACACCCACATGTTCGACAAATTCACCGACCGCGCGCGCAAGATCATCGCCCTGGCTCAGAAGGAGGCGGAGCGGTTCCATCATGATTACATCGGCACCGAGCACCTGCTGCTGGGCCTGGTGAAGGAAGGTTCCGGCGTCGCGGTCACCGCGCTCAACAATCTTTCGGTCGATGTCGAGAAGGTCCGCCGCGAAGTCGAGAAGCTGGTGGTCGTCGCTGACAAGGAGGCCCCCTCCGGCCCCCTGCCGTTCACCCCGCAAGCCAAGCGCGTGCTCGAGCTGGCGAGCGAGGAGGCGCGCGCCCTCGGCCATCCCTACATCGGCACCGAACACATCCTGCTCGGCCTGCTCAGCGAGCAGGACAGCGTCGCCGCCCAGGTCCTGATCAACCTCGACCTCAAGCTGGAGGACGTGCGCAACGAGATCCTCGACCTGCTGGGCGCCAGCGACGTGTCGAACATGCCCCAGTCCGCGGCCAAAGAGCCGGGCGAGAAGCCGGCCGAGAAGCCGGCCTCAGGCAAGGGCAAGAAAGGCGAGGAGTCCGCCACGCCGGCGCTCGACGCCTTTGGCCGCGACCTCACCGCCGCCGCCGATGCCGGCGAACTCGACCCGGTGATTGGCCGCTCGAAGGAGATCGAACGCCTGTGGCAGATCCTCTGCCGCCGCACCAAGA
Source organism: Planctomycetota bacterium (assembly GCA_031425255.1). Taxonomy (GTDB): domain Bacteria; phylum Planctomycetota; class UBA11346; order UBA11346; family UBA11346; genus BOG-1363. The sequence goes on along the minus strand of JANPIY010000409.1, from coordinate 7,235 downwards.
ACAACCCCGTGCTGCTGGGCGAACCCGGCGTCGGCAAGACCGCCATCGTCGAGGGCCTGGCCCAGTCGATCGTCAAGCACGAGGTCCCTGATCTGCTCGCCAACAAACGCGTCATCTCGCTCGACCTCGCCTCGATGGTCGCCGGTACCAAGTACCGCGGCCAGTTCGAAGAGCGCATCAAGGCGGTGATGAAGGAGGTGAAGCAGTCGAAGAACATCATCCTGTTCATCGACGAGCTGCACACCCTGGTCGGTGCCGGCGGTGCCGAGGGCGCCATCGACGCCAGCAACGTGCTCAAGCCGGCGCTCTCGCGCGGCGAGATGCAGTGCATCGGTGCCACCACCCTCGACGAGTTCCGCAAGTACATCGAGAAGGACGGCGCCCTCGAACGCCGCTTCCAATCGATCATCGTCGATCCCCCCTCGATCGACGACGCGGTGAAGATCCTGGTCGGCCTGCGCGACAAGTACGAATCGCACCACCGCATCAAGATCACCGACGCGGCCCTGGCGGCGGCGGTCAAGCTCAGCGATCGCTACATCACCGGCCGTTTCCTGCCCGACAAGGCGATCGACGTGATCGACGAGGCCGGCGCCAAGCTGCGCCTGAAGGCGACCTCGCGCGCGCCCGCCTACAAGGAGATCGAGCTCGAGATCAAGGAGCTGGAGAAGCAGAAGTCCGAAGCCGTCCTCAACCAGGACTACGAAAAAGCTGCGGAATTCCGCGACCGCGCCGAGAAGCGCAAGAAGGACCTCGCCGATCTCAAGCGTAAGCACCAGGAGCAATCCAAGGAGCTTTGCGGCACCGTCGACGAGCACCTGGTCGGCGAGATCGTGGCTTCGATGACCGGCATCCCGCTGAAGCGTCTCGACCAGGGCGAGGCCACGCGGCTGCTCGAACTCGAATCGCACTTGCACAAGAAGGTCATCAGCCAGGACGAAGCCATCAAGGCGGTTTCGCGTGCCATCCGCCGTTCCCGCTCCGGCCTGAAGGATCCCCGTCGTCCGGTCGGCGCGTTCATGCTGGTCGGCCCCACCGGCGTCGGCAAGACGTTGCTGTGCAAGGCGCTCGCCGAATTCATGTTCGGCGGGGAAGAAGCACTGATCCAGATCGATATGTCGGAGTACGGCGAGAAGCACAACGCCAGCCGCCTGGTCGGCGCGCCTCCTGGGTATGTCGGCTACGAGGAGGGCGGTCAGCTGACCGAGAAGGTGCGCCGTCGTCCCTACTCCGTGGTGCTCTTCGACGAGATCGAAAAGGCGCACGGCGACGTCTTCAACATGTTGCTGCAGATCATGGAAGAGGGCAAACTCACCGACTCGTTCGGCCGGGTGGTCGACTTCCGCAACACCGTGATCGTGATGACCTCGAACGTCGGTGCCGCACAGGCCAACGAGGCCGGCACGCTCGGCTTCGAGACCGCGCATAGCACGACACAGGACTACGCCAGCAAGGCGACCAAGGCCGCCTACCAGCGCGCGCTGGAGGACTACTTCCGTCCGGAATTCCTCAACCGCCTCGACGACACCATCGTGTTCCGCCCCCTGGAACGCGAGGACCTGCGCCAGGTCGTCAGCCTCGAGTTCAACAAGATCGCCAAGCGCGTACACGAGCAGGGCCTGCAGATCCAGCTCACGGTGCCGGCGATCGACTTCCTGCTCAAGGAAGGCTACAACCCGCGCTTCGGTGCGCGCCCGATCCGACGCACCATCGAGCAGCACATCGAAGATCCGTTGTCGGAAGCCATGCTGCGCGGCGAGTTCACCCCCGGCACCAACCTCTCGGTCGAAGTCGAGGAGGTGAAGGACGGCAAGCCGCACCTGATCTTCCGCCGCGTCGAAAAGGCCGACGACCAGAAGAAGCCGGATCTGGCCACGCCGCCGGCCTGAGCACGCAGCAATGGAGAGCTGCACGTGGCATGGGCATCCCGCCCTTGGTCCCCTGATCACGGGTGTGACGACCGTGCCACGTGAAGGCCATCAAATCCCGGGTTGACGGTCATGGGGTACCCCCTACGTTCCGCCCCCTCAATCGCAGGCGCGATTAGCTCAGTTGGTAGAGCAAGGGATTCTTAATCCCTGGGTCCTAGGTTCGAGTCCTAGATCGCGCACCAGATAAGACCCGCAGTCCACAAGACTGCGGGTCTTTTGTTTCTCGTCTTCAGTGCCCCGTCTGCTTCGGCGCGTCCTTCGACAGGCTCGCGAGGTAGGCGATCAGGTCTCGCAGGTCGCGTGGCGGCAGCGTCAGGCCCATTGGCGGCATGGCGGAGATTGGCGCCGAGGTCTCCTTGATATCCTTGGCTCCGATCTCGACCTTCTTGCCCGTCGGATCGATGATGGTGATCTGCTGGTCGGTCTTCGCCGCGACGCGGCCCATGACGGTCTTGCCGTCGTTCAGCGTGACGGTGGCGGTGCCGTAGTTGTCGGCGATCACCGCGTTCGGCTCGATGACCGATTCCAGCAGCTTGTCGTTTTTGAGACGTTCGCCGACCTTGGTCAGGTCGGGCCCCTGGATGCCGCCGTCGTTGCCGACCTTGTGGCACTGCATGCACGCGCCCTGGTTGCGGAAGATGTCCAGGCCGCGCTTCGCGTCGCCGCCGGCCTTGGTGAGCTGGTGCACTGCGGTCGGTTTGGTTGCGGCATAGGTCGCCGCGGCCTGCTTGGCGTCGGCGGCGTCGGACTCCTGCAGGGCGAGGAAGCAGTCGAGCCACAGCTCTTCACGCAGCCCGCCCTGGCGCGCATTCCACAGTTTCAGCAACGTCGCCGGCTGGGTCTTCGCCAAGCCGTTGATGCCGGCGCGTGCCGCGGACAACGGGCCCTTGGCGACGGCCTGTTCGGCCTGGGCATCGATGCCGGCGAGCTTCAGCTTGTAGCCATGGCGGATGGCCGCGGCCTGCACGCTGCCGGCGGGATCGCTGAGCAGTTTGCTGACGACCTCGGCGTGTTTGGCACCATCGGTCGCCATGAGGCTGCCGAGGGCCGCGACGCGCACGTCCTCGGTCAGGTCGCGGTTGAGCGCCTGGGCTGTCAGCGTCGCCTCGTCGAGCGTGACGCCCGCGTCTTTCGCCAGTTGCAGGGCGAGGGCCATGAGTGGCGCCGGCTGGCTGCTGGCGAGGAACTTCTTCAGGTCGTCGCCAATGGTCTTGCCCAACGCTGCCATCGTGTCCTTCTTCACCACCTGCGGACGGTAATGGCCGAGCACCGGGTCGGTGTCGACGTTCGCCGCCCACATGCGCAGGCCGATCAGTGCCGCTTGGCGCACGGAGTCCTTGAGTCCCGAGGTGCCGGCGAGCTTCACCAGTGCACGGGCGCTGTCGTTAGTGCCCAGGCGGTAGTTCGCCGCGATCACGCGGCGTTGCACGGTCTCCGGCAGGTCGGCTGCCGGGAGGGCGGCCAGGCGTTTGCCGGCGGCACCGTCGAGCGCGGCGGTGTCGTAGATGGCGCGCACCACTTCGTGCTTCACCTGTTGATCGGCGTCGTCAAGGAACTGCACCAGCTCGGCGCTGGCGTGGCGGCGCAGGAACAGCACCGACAGCAGGCGCACCTCGGTGCTGGTGTCCTTCACCTTGGCGAGGGCGCTCTCCACCGTGCCGAGCGCGTCGAGGCCGCTAAGGCAGGCGTGGCGCAGGACCACGTCGGTCTCCTTGCCGTTGTCGGCGGCGAGGGCGAAGAGCGCGGCAATGGCACCGGCGTCTCCACGCTTGGCCACGCGGCCGAGGGCGATGGCACTGAGCGAGCGCACGCGTGGCGAAGTGTCTGACAACGCCTTCACCAGCGCATCACGGCAGCCGGCATCTTTCAGGCTGCCAAGCGAACGGATGGCGTTGGCGCGGACCTCGGCTTCGCTGTCACCAAGGAGTGCACGCAAGGTGGCCACGGCTTTGTCCGCCTTGCCACGACGGGCGATCTGCTCCAGGCCCCAGATGCCGTGCAGGCGCTGCGCCACCGGTTGGTCCTTCGCCTGGGCCAGCGCAGTCAATGCGGCCTGGCCTTCGGCACCGTGCTCAGCCAGGGCGAATTGGGCCATCTGGCGGATGCGGTTGTCGGCGGAGGTCAGAAAGGTGCGCAGGTCAGCGATCGACTTGCCCTTGGTACCGGTGGCGAAGATCTGTTTGGTCTTCGCCGCGGCGGTCTGCTGGCCGGCGTCGGTCGGTGTCAGGCAGTGGATCGCGCCGTTGTTGTTGACGCTCCACCCACCGCCGAAGTCGCAGATGTAGAGGTTGCCGTCGTAACCCAACTCGACGTCGGTGACGCCGACGCCCTGGGCCAACGGCTTCACGCCGTCGGCGACAAAGCCGGCACCTTTGGGTTTGTAGTCGATGATGAGGGCGGAGCAGTTGGCTGATGCGCCGCTGTAGTTGGCGAGCAGGAACTTGCCGCGCAGGTCATCGGGCAGCGACTCGCCAGTCATCCAGGTGACACCCGACGGACCATTCGCCACGTGCGAGGCGGGCGGATAGACCCATTGCGGCTGCTCAGGCTTCCAGGTCTCGAACATTTTCTCCGCCACCCACATCGATTGCGGAGGATGGAAATCGCCCCAATCGAGGGCGTGTTTGTAGTGATGCGCCGACTGGTGGGCCATGTCCCAACCGGTGTCCGTGCCTTCGAGGGCGTAGACGAAGCGCGCCTTGTCGCCGATGTCGCCGGTATTGTCGAAGGTGAAGAGGTTGCCGTGTTCGTCGAACGCCAGCTCCTGTGGGTTGCGCAGGCCGGTGCAGAACAGCTCGAAGCCGTTGCCGTCGGATTCGCAGCGGAAGATCGCGCCGCGGCCCGAGCCTGGAAACACCCGGCCGTCCTTGGTGGTGACGTGGAAGCCGCGATCGCCGATGGAGAAATACAGCCGGCCATCGGGCCCGCGGATGATGCCGTGCAGATCGTGACCGATGAACGAGATGCGTACACCGAAGCCCTCGGCGATGCTGTCGTGCACATCGGCCACACCGTCATCGTTGGTGTCCTTCAGCTTCCAGACCTTGGGGATGCAGGTGAAATACACCGCGTCGTCTTCCGCCAGCAGTGAGAAGCCCAGGCCGTCGAGCGGGGCTTTGAAATGGTCGGAGAACAACGTGCGGTGGTCCGCCGCGCCGTTGCCGTCCTTGTCCTCCAGGCGGATCACGCGGTCGGCGACGTCGGTGAACCAGCCCTTGGGGAAGTTCGCGGCGAACTGGTCGTAGAGCTTCTGGCGGTCCCGCACCGTGACGGCCTGAAAGTCACCGCGGATCATCTCGTTGGCGCCGCGCAAGTCGGGCACGCCGAGCCAAAAGCGGTTGGCCTCCGCGACGAACAGCCGGCCTTTGCGGTCGAAGCCAAAGCTGCCTGGGTTCTCGATGAAGGGGAACTTCACCCACACGTGGCCGACGAGGCCGGGGTGCTTGATCGAGCCTGGGAACTCGCCGCGCTCGTTCTTCATCACCGGCAGGTCCTTCTCCTTGACCGTCGGCAGGTTCTTGAAGTTGCGCGCCAGGTCGGCGGCGTTCGCCGCCTCCACGGTGGAGCAGCAGGTCAACAAACTCACGGTGACCATGGCGGGAACGAGACGGGACATGCGAGACATGAGCGATCCTCCGGTAGGGCCTGCTTATGTAAGGAAGAAGGGAGATGGAGGAAGGAGGAAGGGTTAGCCTGCGCAATAGTGCACACCGCAGTTCACCGGTCGTATTGCGTGCGGCGTCGTTGCCGCCGGACGGATCAGGCACCCAGCGGCGCCGGTTTATTTCGCCGTCGTGATCCGTGATTGGGATCGACGACCACCCGTAGGTCCTCGTCTCCCCCCTGCCGGACCCCCGCGCCGTGATGTGGAACGTGTCTGCCCACCATCGATCAGCCGGCGCAACAACACCCCGTCCGGGACACCGATCACCCGCAGGCGGCTAGCCATCGCTTTTGACAAGGCACGTTTACCCGCCAGCACTTCACTGCGGCGACCACTGCCACCGAAGAGCGCATCAAGTTCCTTTCCGGTGAGTCCCATCTGTTCCGCGCGGAAGGTGACGGCTTCTTCCAGGCTGATCGGACCGATGGGGAAGTGGGCGTCTTCATACGACCGCACCAACAGGCTGAGGACATCCAATTCGTCACCAGGGAACTGCCGGTTGAGGGATTCCCGGCGGCGAGCACGTTGATGCGCGCCATCACCGCATCGTGATCGGCGGCGCTGCGGATAGGATGCATAGTGAGCTTGCTCATAGTTCTACCTTGGTGGCGTCGATGGCATCGTACTGACGATGGGTGCCGATGAACTTGATGAGGACTTTGTGCGACGGGTAGAGGACGCATTGGCGACTGTCAGCGAACCCGTCGTTTGTCGCCTTAGCGAACCCCAACTGTGTCGCACCGGTGTCTGAGAACCCCGGCGGTGAGATGCGGTCCCCAACGAGGGACGTCCTCTCGCCATCAGAACCGTTGCCCGTCACCAACGACGAGTGATCAGCGCCCGCGCCGGTAGTGCATGACGACGGCGCCACAGCGGAGCGGCTTCGCCGAGACCAGCTCGAGACGCCGCGTGCTGAGCAGCCCACCCTGGTACAGGGTCGGGCCGTGGCCGGCGATCCTGGGGTGGACGAGGAACTTGTACTCGTCGATGAGATCCAGCCGGTCCAGCTCGGTGGCGAGTTTTCCGCTCCCGAGAAGCACCCCGCCTGAGTTCTCGTCCTTGAGCCTCTGCACGCCTGCGCGCAGGTCGCCGACGAGGTGGTGGCTGTTGGTCCACGGGAAGTCCGTTCGCGTCGAGGACACCACGTACTTTGGCTTGGTCTCCAGTTTGACTGCCCACTGGTGCACCGCCGGCTGAGCCTCCCGGTCGCCGCTGGCGACCGCTGGCCAGTAGCTCTCCATCATTTCGTAGGTGACGCGGCCCCACAGCATCGCCTGATTCTCGTCCATGAGGCGGGTGAAGAAATCATGCGTCTCGTCGTCGGCGATTCCCTCCTGGTGGTCGATGCAGCCGTCCAGGGTGATATTGATGCTGAAGGTCAAGAGTCCCATGATGCCTTTGGTTTTCGATGCGCGACGAGTCCCTCAAGTGTCTGGATTCCAACCGCTCATTGCGGGTTGCAGGATCGATGCCGAATCGGCGACTGCCAGGCATGAAGTGAACATCCAAATGCCGCAAGGACACTTCGCCTCCACATCCACAGGAAATGGCGCGGCACTTTCATGCTCGGGTCGGAGTCACCCGTTCGCGTCGATCGGCCGTGGCCACAGGAGTTCCGCCAGCCACCGCGGCAGCCGGGG